>NZ_JBFTML010000047.1:0-43293 GCF_056396925.1 Pseudomonas sp. 05N433
CTACAAAGACTGGGCGGACGGCTTCCTGACCGGCTGGGCACTGGATGTCCTACAAAGACTGGGCGGACGGCTTCCTGACCGGCTGGGCACTGGATGTCGACCAGACTTTCAAAGTCGGCAATGAAGTCAGCGTGACCAAACGCAAGACCAAAACCGGTAAGGTCGAGACCTACGCGACTTGCCCCCTGGCGGGCGACTTCACGCTGATCCACATGTTCGAGTCGGCGCGCTTCGTACCGATCGGCAACACGCCAGTGAAACTGGAACCCGTCACCAAAGGCACTTTCTACGACGACGTCACCGGTCCCGTTATTGAAACAACGATCGGCCCGAGCGGCATCAAAGTGATCGACGGCTGCAAAAAGGGCCAGATGTACCGCATTACCTTTTTCCCGAACGTATCCCAAAGCAATGTCAAAGCTCTCTACGACTCTTATCAGGGCGTGATCGGCAAACTCAACGGCTGGCTGCAAAGCGAATGGTCGGGCAAGTTCCAGCCACAGTGGGCCAGCTACTCGGCAGCTGACCGCATGGGCCGCTCGGTCATTCTGCTCAAACGCGCGATGGATGGCCTGGAGAAAGCCCTGCTCCGGCTGTGGGACGACATCAAGAGCCTGTTCGAATTGCTCGCGCACCCAAAGGAAAACCTCAAAAAACTGCGCAAATATCTGTCGGACATCGAGATCGACAAACTCTATGCCGCGTCCAAGGAATCGATTGCCTCGGGGCTGTTGATCCTCAGCGACGAACCGCTGATGTTCATCTACGTCGCGGCGATTGTGGCGTGGGTCGGCATGCTGCCGCCCCAAGTGGTTGTCGACGTGGTGACCGCTATGGCGTCCGAGTTCCTGATCAACGTGCTGGTGGGTATCTGCCTAACTGGCGGTGCCGGTATCGCGGTGCGCGTCGGGACCAAGGTCCTGTCCACCGTCAAGTCCGGTGAGGCCGTCAGATACCTCGAAGAACTGGCCGCGACATTGATGAAGTTGAGTGGCGAGCACAGCTTGCCGGCGCATGCCGAGGTGTCGAAACCAGTGATCGCCAGCGCCAAGAACGTGCCGATGAAACCGACAAAAACGGCAGCGATAAAGATCGACGAAGCGGCGGCCAACGGCTCGAAGAGTCAGGTGCCGAAAACCACGGATACACCGAAGCAGGAGGTGAAGGATGCCTCTTCGTTTCCGCGTAAGAAAACCGAAAAACAAACCAAGCTGGAGCCCAAGGAAAAGGTCGACGACGCTTCTACTCAGTCGAAAACACCTGACGATAAAAGCGCTGCCTGCGCCAAGAAAACCTGCACCAATGGTTGCCCCGTATCGATGGTCACTGGCGAAGAGCTGCTGACGCTGACCGACGGTGAACTCGGTGGCCTGCTGCCCTTCAGCTGGACGCGCCTCTATCGCACCAGCGCCGCAGAAATCGACTGTGGCCTCGGTTACGGCTGGAGCCATGCCCTGGCGCAACGCGTCGACATCAACGACGATGAGGTGGTCTGGACCGACCACGAAAACCGCGTCACCACCTTCCCGTTGCCCAGCGTGCAGCGCCCGGCGATCACCAACAGCCTGTCGGAAGCGGCAATTTTCCTTGGCGACGATCCGTCCGAATTGATCCTCACCCAAGCCGGCGAACGCACCCAGTTCTACCACTTCCGCTACAACAGCAAAGGCGCGACGCTGATCGCCATCAGCGACAACTACGACAACCGCCTGCACATCACCCGTGACATTCACGGACGAATCAAACGTGTCGATAACGGCGCCGGTCGCGCCCTCCTCGTGCGTTACGACCGCAAACACATCGTCGCCATCGACTACCAGCAGTTTAGCCCGGCGGATAACCTGGAAGATGCCTGGAGCACTGTCCAGACCCTGGTCACCTATGGCTACGACGCCCAGTACCGCCTGATCGAAGCCAAAAACGCCGCCGGTGAAGCCGAGCGTTATGCCTATAACGACCAGAACGTCATTCTCGAGCGGCAACTGGCCGGAGGTGCCAGTTTCTACTGGGAATGGGAAAAAGAAGGCAAGTCAGCCCGCTGCATCCACCACTGGGCAAGCTTCTCCCAGATGGACGCGCACTACGCTTGGGATGACAAGGGCAGCGTCACCGTTACCAACGCTGACGGCAGCGAAGAAGTCTACACCCACGACGATCAGGCTCGACTGGTCRCCAAAGTCGACCCGGATGGTGCCGAACACCTGAAGGCCTACGATGACAAGGGCCGCCTGATCGCCGAAAAAGACCCCCTCGGCGCGGTCACCGAATACCAGTACAACGAAGCCGGTCGACTGGTTGCGGTGATTCCGCCAGAAGACGCCCCCACCACTTACGAGTACTACCACGGCTACGTCCGTGTGGTGAACCGTGGCCCAGCAAAGTGGACATACTGGCGCAACGATCAGGGCGACATCACCGAACAAGTCGACCCGGACGGCAATTCGACCCACTACAGTTACAACCGCCAAGGCCGTCTGCTGGAAATCCGTCACCCCGACGGCAGTCGTCATCAACTGGGCTGGAACAACCTCGGCCAACTGCTCGAAGAACAGTTACCGGACGGCGGCCAGCGCAAATATCGCTACGACGCCTTGGGCCGGCAGATCACCCGTCAGGACGAAAGCGGCGCAATCACCCACTACCAATGGGACGCTGCTAACCGCCTCGCGCAAATCACTTTGCCAGGCGGCGCTACGCGCGCATTCACCTACAACGCCTACGGCAAAGTCACTGCCGAACGCGACGAACTGGGCCGCGTCACCCGCTACGAATACGCCGATAACCTGCACTTGGTCAGTCGTCGCATCAATCCGGACGGCAGCCAGTTGCGCTATCGCTACGACAACCCGCGCCTGCTGCTCAGCGAGATCGAAAACGAACGTGGCGAGCACTATCACCTCGACTACTACGCCAATGGTCTGATCCAGCAGGAAACAGGCTTCGATGGGCGTCGTACCGCCTACGAGTACGACCTCAACGGCCAACTACTGAAGAAAACCGAATTCGGCGACGACGCCAGCGAGTTGGTCACAGAGTACCAACGCGACGCCGCTGGCCGGTTGCTGGTGAAAACCCTGGCCGATGGCGAGGAAATTCACTACAGCTATGATGCATTCGGCCGTTTGGTCAACGTCGACGACGGTCATTGGCCCCTCGCCTACGAATATGACCTGCAAGACCGCTTGATCACCGAACATCAGGGCTGGGGCACCACGCGTTACGAATACGACAAACTCGGCCAACTGAACCGCTGCCGCCTCCCCGACGGCAGCACACTCGACTACCGCCACCAACCCGGTGGACGCCTGAGCAGCATCGACCTCAACGGCTCGCGCCTGACCACGCACCAGTTCAGCGCCGGTCGCGAACAACGGCGCCAACAAGGCCTGCTGCTCAGCCAATACCAGTACGACGAACAAGGTCGCCTGCAAGCCCACACCGTCAGCCAGCAGGACCGTAACCTGTTTCGTCGTCGCTACGCCTACGACGCAAACGGCAATCTTGCGGGTATCGACGACAGCCGAAAAGGCAACCGCAGCTACCATTACGATCCGCTCGATCGCCTGATCAGTGTGYGCGGAGCTACGCCTGAAAGCTTCGCCCACGACCCGGCGGGCAACCTCCTGGGCCAAGGCGACCAGCCGGCCGCGAATCTTGCCAACGTCAAAGGCAACCGCCTGCTCATGCAGGGCGACCGCCACTATGACTACGACGCCCACGGCAATCTGATCCGCGAACGTCGCGGCACCGGGCAGAAACTCGTCACCGAATATCGTTACGACTGCCAGCACCGTTTAATCGGCGTCAGCCTGCCGGGTGGCAGCACCGCGAGCTACAAATACGACGCCTTCGGCCGACGCATCGCCAAAACCGTAGACGGCCAAACCACAGAATTCCTGTGGCAAGGCGAACGCCTCATCGCTGAAAGCGCCGACAACCGCTATCGCACTTACATTTATGAACCCGGCAGCTTCCGCCCTTTGGCGATGCTTGATGGCGAAGGCCCGCTGAGCGCTACACCTTTCTATTACCAACTCGATCATCTCGGCACGCCACAAGAACTCACCGACTACAGCGGAGAGATCATGTGGTCGGCTAAATACCGGGCCTACGGCAACCTCGCTACGCTGGATGTCGCTGAAATCGACAACCCGCTGCGCTTCCAGGGTCAGTACTTCGACGCCGAAACGGGCTTACATTACAACCGGCATCGCTACTACAATCCGGGAACTGGACGGTATCTGACGCCGGATCCGATCAAGCTTGCGGGTGGGTTGAACAACTACCAGTACGTGCCTAACCCTACGGGATGGGTGGATCCGTTGGGGCTGAGTTCAACGTGTCCTGGTCCTGATTGCAAGCTGCCCAATAATTCGGCAAATGCAACGAAACCCGACAATATTCCCATGTCCCAGGCTAAGTACGATGAAGTGATTAACCTTGAAAAAGGAAATAGGCCTGCTGACACACGTGAATATCTACCGGAGCATTATGTAAATATGCACGAAGAAGCCTTCAAGCAGCAGGGAGGCTCCTTTGTCGTTATTGACGAATGGATTGAACGCTCTAGTTATCCAACATTCCCTCCTAGAAAATTTGTAGGATTGCCATCAGAGATGGATACCGTGGTTGCCAAATACAAAGCTAGTGGGGGTAACTGGCAAGTGCTCAACAAGGAGCTCAACCTTGGTGCCTCGGACCTTTCCTCCGCCAAAATCTACCTCGTCAAAATCAAGCCTGATGATCCTAGATTTAAATATGAAATTCCAAATGGCAATGAAGCAGGTGCCTATCCAAAAGAATGGGTACCTGGAGGCGAAACAAAAAGCGGAACGAAGGAAGCTGCCCTGATCGGGTCCGAAAAAATCAATCACGGAGCTGACATGGACAAACTTCTGAGCCAATTTGACGACTGGGAACAACTCCAATGATCAGCAACTTTGAAAAAGCGCTAAATAGAGACGAATTCCCAGCCTACTTCAGAGGGGCTGGCATTTATTTCACGAAAGATCCTGACTGGGGAACTCAGCTACACATCATTAACTGGCAAGGACTTTGCGGCTTTCTAAAAACACAAAAAAGTCCAGAGCCCATATTAGCAAACGCATTCAAAAAATACGTAGCAACCATTAATAACACCGTAGAAGATGCAAATGATCTTCTCGAAAATATTGGCTGTTATTACTACATGCGAAAAAAGATTCCAGCCCTAGCTGCAAATGGGTTCGATCTAATCCGCGACTTGTCTAGAAATGAAAAGCAGATAATATCTAACTCCATGGGATTCCTGCGTCAAGAACTGAACAAAGCCAACAACGCACAAGACATTGAGCTTTACAATCGGCGAATGACAAAACTTCTAAATGATGGCGGACCAACAAATCTAGAAAATTTATAAGCACAAAATAAGGACAAAGGGACAGATTTATTTTCTAAGCGCTCATGAAAACAAACCTGAGAATCGTCTGGCCGACCTCCCCCTCCTCACGGAGGAGGCGCAAAATTCAAGGTGCGAACTTAGACTTTGCTAGGAGTATGCCAATTGCCTTATCCCGATCTGCAAAATGCTGTTCAACATGCTGGATTCACCGTCACCGAGTTCTCGGATCAGCGAGTATATTTCGGCTGTTGGTCGTTGACCGTCGAAGCTCATGGGTACACCTACTTAATAGTCAACGAAGGACGAGACGGTTGGTTAATGTTTTATCGCATGGGCACCGCAGGAACATTTACGGAACTGGACAAGAAAGTATCGACTTGGATGGACGACTCCGATAAAGCAACTCAATGCCTGATCTGGCTTTCTAGCTACCGTCCTCCCCTACAGCCCCACAAAGTCCGAAATTATTATGTGATTGCCGAAAAGGATCTTGTACCGGAGCAACCCCACAGCGCTGACTGGCCAAAATTGATCGGCTACTGCTACGACGATGACTACTTTTTGTTTTTCGAAGGCAAGGGTCATGGACTGAGTGGGACAGCAGTACCCGCTTGCGGAGGCAAAAAAGCTGAGTGGCTAAAGATATTCGCGGCACTGGACGTCGAGTGGTTTATGAGCTGGCTGGAAACACTGAAGTTCACGTCGGAGGAGGCATTTACCTTAGCGTTAACCAAGAAGACAGGCTCGCTCGGAGTTCGTCGATATTAAAAACCATGGTGGAGACAGATTTGTTTCTACGTGACCATGAAAATAATCTGTCCCCCTTTTGCTTCCGATGCATTGCCATCGACAAGTCACTCCCAAAGAAACCGGATCACCACCCAACAAAGGAATGAACCCTTGGTTACCATTGCACGACCATTCGCCATGCTTCTGGCATTGACCCTTTCTCTTGACGCCGTTGCGCTGTCACTTCGATCAGAAAAGCGCGAAGACGGTGCCACTGTGCTGCTGCTCACCAACGACCCTGCCCCGGAGCACGCACCACAGCTCAACGAAGATCCGGCGATACGGGCCGCCTTGATTGACTTCATCGGTTACGCGACAGGCAGCTACACCAACGATGGCTCGTTGATCGTGACGCAAGTACTGGAATCTCTCGATTCAGAGTTCTCGACGTTTGAGGAAGGTGTGCCTGCCGGGCGCAAGATGCTTACCGCCATGGATGACGGTAACCACGGCGACGAACGCGGCGCGCTGTTGCTGGACGAAAAGGGGCAGTTGATCGCCGTTGGGCTGGTCAATGGGCACTGTACCGTCAAATCACGCACAGAGTCGTTGTCCTGCAATCCCGGTCCAGAAACCGTGCTGACCATCTTCCAGGCGAAAGGCGCCAAGAAGAGCGACGCGGACCCAATCATTGTCTGGAGCAAACAGTTGCCGCCATTGATTGCGTATTGGGCCGAAAGTGAAGATCCCGAAACACGTGCTCGAGCGCAAAAAATTGCCACGGTCGAATACATCACCACTGACCCGAAAAAAGACTCCTGGAACGCCTCGCAATTACCTTCCGACTTCCCGAAGGCGATGCTCCCGTTGCTTCCGAAGAATGCCCATCTGGCGGGCGCCGGCGTCGATGGCGTGTACACCACGCCCGGCATGAAAGGCGCACCGATTTACGGTGATTTCGACGAATTGGCAGGCCGCCCACGACATGATTTCGAGGTCATGCTGAAAACCTATACCGAGTTCTCCGACGTCGTCGAGTTTTACAAACAGAATGCCAAGGGTGCCGAGTTAAGTGCGAACGATGAAAAGGCATTGATTGAAGGCGTTGCAGGTGGTGCCACCTACAAGATCGAGATCAAGGATAACGAGGAAGAAGGAACAGCCATCACCTTTTCCGCGTGGAGAAAAGAAGTCTGACTTTCTTTAACTAAATGATCGAACGCAATAGGCAGACTTATTCAAATCTTCGTGACGGGTAATCTAGCCTTTGCCCAATTTCGTTCAGGAGGTTCAACCATGACTCGATACGGCATCGACTGCACGATCCCGTCCCTGCTTGATCGACACCGCAGCGCCTGTCGATGTGCTGCATGCTGGATGTGGTCGGGCGGCGGTTACGGGTGCAGCTTTAATTCAGCCAATAAAAATGGGCGACTCCAGGGTCGCCCATTTTTATATCCGACGTTTAATATCATCCCTCAATTTTATACACAGAGCATTTGGCAAGAGGCTGCTAAAACTTCGCCCGCAAATTTCTTGATATAGGAGCAAAATTCTTCCAACTTCCACTATGGTGGGCTCTTCCGCAAAATCGCGACCTTCCCAAAAACCCAGAAAAACTGGCTACTCGGTCAAGTAACTTCCTCACTGATAAACAATGGTTTTCAACCAGTCTTCAATCTATGCTTGGGCTGACAGTATGGAGGCTGTGATGAATGTTCAAACTCAGACGGAAAACATGGGCTTTACTTTTGGTCTACATCGTAGGTGTCAGTGGCTATATCTACTACCTCTACGTCGAGACTCAAGGAATTCTCACTGACAACATTAATAACAAGCTGCTGCATGCCGCGCTGGGCGCGTCAGCCATTCTCGGCGACCGCTACCATGACAATCTGATCGACAAACAGTCGAAAACGGAAGCGCAAGACTGGGATACCATTCAGCGGCTTTCCAGATTCAACGAGTCCATGGGCACCGCGTTTGTCTACAGCGTGGTCAAACGCGATGGGGAAGCCTATCTGATCAGCTCCAGCGCCTCGAAAAAAGAGATTCAAGAGCAGAATTACGTACGCTTTTTCGATCCTTATCCAGATGCCAGTCAGGCCCTGCTCGACAGTTTTGAGCGCACCGAGCCCACCTGGATCGATTACTCGGATCACTGGGGAGACTTTCGCGCCGTCTTCGTCCCAATGAAATCCCAGGACGGGACGGTTTATGTGGCAGGTGCGGAGATGACGTTGGCGAACTACAACCAACAACTTAATCAGGACTCTCTGCACCATATCATCCTTGCCATTCTGGTATTTCTCGCCTTCAGTCTTTTGTTCGTGATCGACTTATTGCGCATGCGTGCTCATCTTCAGCAACTGCAAATAAACGAACAGGTATTGAGTCAGGCAAAAGATGCCGCCGAAGACGCGGATCGTTCCAAGACCCGTTTTTTAGCCACCATGAGTCATGAAATCCGCACCCCCATGTACGGTGTCATCGGTGCGACCGAGTTACTGGCCGGCTCCGCCCTGAATCCCGAGCAAAGCGCTCTGGTCAATACGATTCATACCAGCGGACGAACCCTGCTGTCGCTTATCGACAACATTCTCGACCTGGCAAAGATCGAAGCGGGCAAACTTGAATTGAGGCCTCGTGTATTCGAAGTGAGAGCATTGGTTTCATCCAGTATTGAAATGATCCGGCAAAACACTCAGGGCAAACCAATCATCATTGAGGCTCAGGTATCACCGGATGTACCGCACTGGGTCAAAACCGATACCGATTGCCTTCGCCAGATACTGATCAACTTGTTGGGTAATGCGGTCAAGTTCACCGAAACCGGAACAGTATCGCTCGTGGTCAAAACGAGCGGTGACAGCCCTCGAGCCCGACTCGAGTTCTCCATACGCGATACCGGCATAGGTATCCCTTTGGCGCGGCAAGACAGCCTGTTCAAACCCTTTGTTCAGTTCAAAGGGCCAGCCAGTCAACGCTTTACCGGAAGTGGGCTAGGTCTTTCAATTTGCAAGAATCTGGTCGAGGCGCAACAGGGGACTTTATCCTTTACCAGTGAGCCTGGTATCGGATCGACGTTTTCCTTCTCACTCCCCATGGAGCCTTTTTCCGTCTCGGAAATCCCCCTCGGGGACGATCATGCAACGGTTGGTTTCGACTCATCTTTTGCCGGGGATTACCCGCTCGATATCCTGTTGGTGGAGAACCATCCCATTAGTCAGAAAGTTGCCTTGGCGATGTTACAGGCGTTGGGTTATACACCCGCCCTTGCGTCAGATGGTCTGGAGGCGATCAACGAGTGCATGACGTCGATTCCAGATATCATTTTCATGGATATCAATATGCCTGTTATGGATGGGTTAGCGGCCATCCGTAACATCCGCGAACTACCACTGGGCGATACGTGCTACATCGTTGCGTTCACCGCGAGCGCTTTTTCGAGCGAGATAGAACGTTTCAGGGCCGCCGGTGCCAATGACATTTTGACCAAACCGGCAAACTTCCAGGCCTTGACCCAAGTACTTCAGCGTGCAGCCAACTACCGGCGACAGCTCCAGGCCAGTACTCCGGTAGTGGATGCAATTTCAAGTTGAAATGGGCTCAGGGTACAAACGCCATTACGGAAACAGGAGAACCCGACCCCTCTTTGAGTCGAAGCACGCCAATGACCAGTGTCGTGCCTTTCGCAGGTAGCTGATCGAGATTAGTCAGGCACTCCAGGACAATGCCATCTTTGGCCAGAATCTGGCTGTTGGTGGCATAAACCGTATCCTGACCTGGATCAGCGCCATGTGTATCGATACCGACACCGGCGATTTGGCGTTCTTCAAGCAGAAACCGGGTCGTAGCAGCGCCCACACCGGGAAAGTGTGGGCCTTTCGCGTCTTCATTGATAAAGCGCTTGGGATCGTTCCACAAGGCTTGCCATCCCGTATAAAACAGCACAACAGAGCCTTGGGCGATGCGCCCATTAGCCTGTTCCCATTTTTCGATGTCCTGGACGCCAATCACATAATCCGGGTTATCCCGAGCCTGGGTTCGTATATCAATCACAACGGCCGGGCGCACCAGGGACTCTGGTTTATAGGCATCAATCCCGATGGCATTGGGGTGAAAACTATTGGGCGCGTTCATATGGGTAGCGCTGTGCTCGCCGATGCTGAAACGCCGCAGGTAATAACCGTCTTTTTCCTGTGAAGCCACCACGTCGAATGTCACTGGAGGGTCGTTAGGCCACAGTGGAATCGTCGTGCTAACGACATGGCTGAGGTCAATGACCTTTCGAAACTGAATACTCTGCATTCCTTTGACTTCCTTATCCTCTGCGAAACTTTTAGCGACGCCGACCGACAGCAAAGCGGCCAGTACGCCGATGGATACCCGTTTAAAACAGCTCTTGTTTTGCTTTGATTTCGCCATGACGATTGACTCCCCTTTGATCATTAAGGACTCCTACCCTCGAGCCCAGCTGTGGCTCCAGCCATTCTCTACTCCCTGTTCGTTGATCCTGAAGAGGTTTGTGTATTGGAGAGTATCAATATTGATCGTTTCAATGCATCACCGTAACCGTCCAGGCGCCCCACTATGCATCGACTCGCGGCACTTTACGCGGGTTGGCCATCCCGTTGCAGGACGGTTGCGATTTGATGGATGTGGTCGGACAGCGCTTGCGGAAGCAGCTTTAGATCTTCCAATAAAAATGGGCGACCCCAAGGTCGCCCATTTTTATATCCGAAACTTTTAAACAGCACCTCCCAAAGAAGGTGTTCGCCCAGTGTAATGGCCTTGGCAATCCATGCACCGGTAAAGAGCCCTGACACCGGGCGAACGGGAAGGATTTTAATAGAATTTGGCAGATATGTCCTCGTGTATAAACATGAAATTTATGCACGTAATATTTCGTAAGGCCCCGCTTACACAACGTCTACAAACTTCTTAAAATCACCAGTTCGACCATTAAAATTGATTGTTCTTATACAGCTATCCGCACAAGAACAATCAATACGTACAAGTAATGATCAGCTTGGGTGCCGGCTGGTCACTTTCAGCACATCGTTACAGGTCAGCACAACGCTCTGCCCTGCTTTCAGATCTTTCAATTTCACCGAATAGTGTCGCGCCGAGAACTCCAATTCAATACCCGGTCATCTCCAGATACCCCTGCCCGCCATGACTGCCGCTCAGCCGCACCGGCCCTTCCCAATAAGGAATGCGCAAGTCCATCCAGGCCTTGGGATTAAGGGCATCGATGGTGATTTCGAGGTGCTTGCCCGGGATGTTGATCGACCAGCGCACAGGCATCGAACGCCCGGCGACCTTGGCGGTGTCTTGCGGTGTGAGGCTGATATCGTCGGCGTGCAACAACTGCGTCTGCCCCTGAGCGTCGATCCAGGTGCCGGTGAGGTATGGCGCGCCGTCCTTTTGCCGCATGCGGTAGAGCATCACTTGCTCACCGCTGTCCAGGTGCAGGGAGAACCAGTCCCAACCGGTCTGGTTGGCGGTCAGCGGTTGGCTGCTCCACTCGCGGTCGAGCCAGGCCGGGCCGTTGACCGTGTAGGTTTTGCCGTCGATTTCGAGGGTGCCGCTGGCCTGGAAAAACGGTTGGCTGTAGTAGTACGACGCCTGGCCTTGTTCGGATTTCTGGCTGAAGCCTTTGTCTCCTTGAAGCACCAGTGGCCGGGTTGAGGTCAGTCGAAGCTGGTAGCTGAACGCCTTGTCGCGGGCGCTGAGTTGCAGGTCTGCCAGCGGGTTTTCGTCGGTGGCCTGACTGCTGAAACGCCAGTCATCGATCCATGCGTTGAACGGCTTAAGGGTCACTCCGGCCTGGCCGACACCGCCTCGGGCATAGCGTTCGGCGGCATGGTGTGCGGTGGCGGATGTCACGGCCGCGTGGCCCAGCCAGATAGTCTGATTGGCCCAGCCAGGTTGCTCGGGCGTCGCTTTCAAGGCGCTGCGAAACAGCGTCCATTGCGCGCCGAACTCGTGCCCCTGATCGTCCTTGAGGTTGGCGGTGACGTACCACCATTCGATGCGAAAGCCATCGTGGGCGCCGTGGTCCGCCGGGAAACTGAACACTCGCCCGGGCACCACCGGGGTAAATGCGGTGGCCTGATGGCCGAGGCCGGCGAAGCCTTTTTCCGGCGCAGGCGTGTTGTCGCAGCCACTCAGCAACGCCAGCAGCAACACGCAGATTTTAATCTTCATGAGCAAACGTCCGCAGCAGATCCGCCGGTTGCGTGCGATACAGCGAGTACAACGGCCACGCCGACGCGAGCAACGTGGCGAGCAAGGCCAGGCCCATCAACTGCAACAGTTGCAGCGGAAACACCCGTAGCGGCAAGCGCCAGCCGAAGGCCTGCACGTTGATCACCGTGTCCAGGCACCACGCCAATGCGATGCCCAACGGCAATGCCAGCACCAATGTCAGCACCGCGAGCAACCAGGTCTGCCCGAGGTTGAGCAGCATCAACTGTCGCCGCGTCACGCCCAGCGCCCACAACGGCGCGAGTTGCCCGAGGCGACTCTGGCTCTGGGTCAGCAGGCTGATGAACAGCGCCACGCCCGCGACGCAAAGCGTCAGGCTGTTGAGTGCGGCGGTGGCGGCGAAGGTACGCTCGAACACTTGTGTGGACCAACCCTTGAGCCGGGCCTGATCGACGATGCGGCTGTCGTCCAGGGCGAAGCGCGCTTGCAGCGCGGCCAGGAACGCGGGAATCGACGCGGGCTCGATGCGCAGATTGAAACGGCTGGGTGTCAGCTGCGGCCAGCCGCGCAGCAGGTGATTGATGTTGACCAGTAGATGGCCCTTGGGATTGCCGTAGTCGGCGTAGATCCCGACGATCCGTGGCGACCATGGACCGTTGGGCGTGGCAATGGTCATGTGATCACCCAGGCGCACCTTCAACCGCCGGGCCAGTTGTTCGCTGAGCATCAGCGCGTCGTCCTTGGCCAGTCGTTCCCAAGGGTCGTCGCCCAAGGCCTCCAGCAACGGCCAGTGCTGGCGATAGGTCGGGTGATCGATCACGCCGAAGACATCCGCCGGCCAGCCCTGTAACTGAATCGACACTTGCCAGTTGGGTAGCACCGCGCTGACTTGGGGTTGTTGTTTGAGCCATGTGTAAAGCTCTCGGGCCTGGGCCGGATTTTGCGGATTGACATACAACTCGGCGGTCAGGCGTTGTTCGAGCCAGTTGTTGAAGGTCTGGCGGAAACCGGCGGTCATGCTGCCGGCGCCGATGTTCGCCGCCAGCGCCAATAACAGCGCCATCAAGGCCAGGCTCAGGGCCGGCAACTGCTGACGGCAATCGGCGACAAACCATTGGCCGAGCACCGAGCGACTGCGCCGCAGCACCCGGTTGAGCACACTGTTCAACACCACCGGCAAGGCCAGTGCGGCGCCGATCAACAACGCGGCCATCAGCACGAAACCACTGCTCAGGCTGTCGCCGAACATCAACGCCAATACCGCGATCAGCGCAGCCATCGCCGCGACCCAGCCCTGGCGCCGCAACCAGCGCGCGTGGGCCTGATGCCAGGCTTGCGGATCGGCCAGCGCCAGTAACGGCAAACGCGCCGCTCGCAGCAAACTGTTGGCACCGGCCAGCAACGCGCCGAGCAGGCTCAGACCGATGCCGCTGAACCACCACAGCGGGCTGAGGCTCAACTGTCCCGGCACTTCGGCGCCGTACAAGCCGCGCAAACTGGCGGCGACGTCCGGCAACAGCACGCCGGCCAGCAGGTAGCCGCTGACCACGCCAGCGACACCACCGATCAACGCCAGACCACCCAGCTCGACGGCGAGGCCGGCAATCAACATTCGCGCACTGACGCCACAGGCGCGCAGGGTTCTGAGCAAGCCTCGACGTTGCTCCAGCGCCAGACCGATCGCCGCGTGGACGATGAACAGGCCAACCACGAACGACAGAAAGCCCAAGGCATCGAGGTTCAGATGGAAGCTCTCGGTCAGGCGTGCAAGATTGTTTTCTTCGCCGCTGCTGATGAGCTGGAGTTGGCCCTTGAACTGATCAGGCAGGGTCGCGGTGAAATCCTTGGGCAGCAACAGACGTGACAGTTGATCGGGCAATTGCAGAATTTGCTGGGCGAAGCCGATGTCCACCAGCAACACACCGGGGGCCATGTCGGGTTGGGCACGCAGTGGCGGCAAGGCGATGCCGCTCTCGGCCGTCGGTGTTTCACCTTCGTGCAAGCCCAACGCCTGCAAGGTCTGCGGCGAAATCCAGGTGCTGCCCGGCACCGTGAAGAACTCGACGACCTGCTCGATCGGCAACGACCGGCCGGCCACTGCGGAACCGGCCGGCAGCGACACCGGTTCGATACCCATCAACTGCAAGCGCTGGTCTTCATGGCCCTTGAGCGTCACCCGGCCTCGCAACACGGGCGATACCGGCCAACCCGCGCGACGCAGGTCGATAAACAATTGCTGAGGGAACACCCCGCCGCCGGGTGCGCTCAGGCTGGCTTGAGGTTCGCCACCGATCAGCTGACTGGCCCGTGCGTAGCTTTCCCGTGCCTGACTGTTCAGCGCTTGCACGCCGGTCAGCAGACTGGTGGCGAGCCAGAGCCCGGTCAGCACACTGAAAAATTGCACCGGATGTTGCCGCCAATGGCTGAGCAGCGCCCGCAATGTCTCGCGAAAAACCCGCACTTCAGCGCTCGTCCGCGCCAGCCAGACGGCCATTGTGCAGCACCACTTTTTCCGCCAGCCGCGCGGCGACCCTGGGGCTGTGGGTGACCATCAACAACGTCGTCGGGCTGTCGTCGAGCAACTCCAGCAGCAACTTCAACACCTCATCGCTGGTGGCTTCATCGAGGCTGCCGGTGGGTTCGTCGGCCAGCAGCAGTTTCGGTTGCGAGGCCAGCGCCCTGCCAAGCGCAACTCGTTGCTGTTGCCCGCCAGACAGTTGTTCCGGATAGCGCTGCAACAGATCCACCAACCCAAGACGCTGCACCAGATGCGCTTGCCAGCGCGGGTCGTGGCGTCCGGCCAGACGCGCCTGAAACGCCAGATTGTCCTCGACCCGCAAACTGCCGATCAGGTTGAACTGCTGAAACACCAGGCCGATTTCGGTGCGCCGCCAGTGGGCCAATTGGCCTTCGTTCATCTGTTCCAGCCGATGCTCGCCACTGCGAATGCTGCCGCGATCGACCTTGTCCAGGCCGGCGATCAGGTGCAGCAAGGTACTTTTGCCACTGCCCGACTCGCCCATCAACGCCAGGCTGCTGCCGGGTTTCAACGTGAGGTCGACGCCTTGTAATACCGGCAATGGGCCTTGGGGGGTGGCGTAGCTTTTGAAGACGCCCTGGACCGAAAGCATGAGAGGAGGCTCGTTGAAGGCAGTTGGCCTAGGATAGCGGACGGCAGCAAGACCGCGTTATCGTTTATCGCGAGCCTGCTCGCGATAAGGCCAGGCCATTTCATCAAAATCTCACTGCCCCACCGCCACACTCGGCACCACCGGCCCCGGCGTCACAATGCTCTTCAGATCGATGTACTTCCACGCAGGCACAGCGCCGAGCCGCGCATTGAAGCGATAGTTGAAAGTGAAGTCATCCGCCGTCGACACGCTCAACGGTTTGCCATACACCGCCTCGATCCCCGCCAGGTCATAGCCCATCAACTGCAACAACGTCGGGAAGATGTTGTAGTGACTGGAGCGGTCCTTGTTGGCCGGCAACTGCGCCTGCCAGTCCATCGTCTTCAAATCGCTGCCCGAGATCACCACCAACGGCACCAACCCCTCTTCCTCCACCGGGTCACTGCCACAGTGGGTGTTGAGCCCCGGGTTACCGCGCTCATGCAGATCCTGCCCGTGGTCCGAGGTGTAGATCATCAGCGCATTACGCATATCCGCCTGGGCGAAAACCCGTGAGAAGAACTCGCCGACATTCCACAGCACCGTGTTTTTGTAGGCATTGCGGTACAACACCCAATCATTCGGCTGCCCATTGAAACCCTCGCGCGTGCCCGTGTCCGCCACCTCGACAAACTGCCCCCGAGGCAAGGTCGGGCGATACGCCATAAACGCGTCCGGGTATTTGTCGTGTACCGGGAAATGCGCGCCGACCTTGTTGATCACCACCAGCTCCGGTATGCCGTCGTTGAGCAGATCGATCAGCTTGGCCGCCGCAGCCATGTCTCGCTCACGCACGCTGGTCTGGTCGAATTGCACGAACTCGTCGATGTCCTGCTTCTCGGCATTGCTCATCAGGTTCTGCAAGTTGCCGCCCGTGCGCTGGGCATCGATGTAAACCGTGCGCAGCCCGGCTTTTTTCGCGTACTGCCAGATCGACGGCAGTGTGGTGTTGATCCGCATGTAATCGCCACGGGTGCCGCCATAGCGCAACGTGACGTTGGTGTCGGCGCTGCAATTGGCGATGGACGCGGCGTAGCCGTAATTGAAGATGTCCACGCCCGGGTGTGCTTCCTTGAGGTTGCTGTGCACACCGAATGGCGTGTTGATGTCCAGGTAATTACCGGAAATGCTCTCGTCGATGATCAGTACGATGTCGTAACCCACCGGCCGATCGATGCGCGCCAGGCTCACCGGCTCGCGCGGGCCGACAACGTTGTGCAGCGCTTCATAGGTAAACAGATTCAGATAGGCCAACGGCGTGTACATGATCGGCAAGCCACGGGCGCCCTCGCCGGCCCGCACGAACAGCACGACACTGAGCAGCAGCACGCCGAGCACCGGTGCCGCCGCCAACAACGCCCCCGGCAACGGCAACCGTCGACGCGGCTTGAGCCCGATACCCAACAGCAGCAACAAGCCACTGACCGTCGCACTGATGATCGCATCGCGGTACTGGTAAGCCGCTTCCTGAATGAACCCACCGGAATACACCAGCGACACAAAGCTGCTGTAGGTCAGGTAACTGGCGGTCACGTGCGTATACACGTCAAAGAAAATCGCCGAGCCAAACAGCGCCAACGCAAACAAATGACGGACCAGTGTCTGACGAATATAGGCGGTCATGAACAGCGCGATCGTCAGCACAACGAACATCCCGCCATACAGCAACATCGGCAAACCGATGCCCAATGCCTCGAGACGATCGAGGTAATAGTCGTAGCTTTTGAGTAAATACAGAACCAGCAACAGTTCCTTGAAGTATCGGATCATGGTGGATGCAGTACCTCCATGGCTGCCATTGGCAAATGGAAACCAATGATTATCAGCCATTTTCTGACACTAGCACCGAGCCATGAAAGCGCAAGAAATGCCGGTTTTTTGCCAAAAGCGTCAAAAAAACATTAACTCAAATCTGACGCTTCAAAACGCCTGTAACCCTTGTAATACAGGCCTTTCGACCGTTTATCGTTTTCTTGAAACCCCTCAAAACCGCGACAAATCCAGCAACGGCAAGCACTTGATACCAAATAGCCCATGAAATCAGGGTTTCCAGCCCGCGCTACCCGTCATTTTGCTGACACGCTTTCCCAAGGCTGGGCTATACCCCTTTTGACAGTCTCATTTCAGTTACATCCACCGTCTTACGAGGCACGCCAATATGGACGTGAACGTATTGGGTACGTGTTGCGTCGGCCTCATCCAAGCTGCGGCATTGGCAGCTCCAGAGGCGCCACGATCATGAAGATACTCGTCACTGGAGCCGCCGGCTTCATTGGTGCCCATTGTGTGTTGCGGCTTTTGAGCGACGGGCATCAGGTGTGCGGGCTGGACAACTTCAATGACTACTACGACCCGCAACTCAAACATGACCGCGTGGATTGGGTACGCGAGCAGGTCGGCGATTTCCCCCTCGCAAAAGTCGACCTGGCCGATGCCGAGGCCCTCGACGCACTGTTTGAGTGTGAACAACCGCAAGTGGTGATTCACCTCGCGGCGCAGGCCGGGGTGCGTTACTCCCTGGAAAATCCTCGGGCCTACCTCGACAGCAATCTGAGCGGGTTCCTCAACATTCTCGAAAGCTGCCGTCACCACCCGGTCAGGCACTTGATCTATGCCTCGTCCAGTTCGGTGTACGGCGCCAACCAGCACACGCCATATTCAGTCAAAGACAACGTCGACCATCCGTTGTCGCTGTACGCCGCGACCAAAAAAGCCAACGAGTCGATGGCCCACAGCTACAGCCATCTGTTCGGCATTCCCTGCACCGGTTTGCGTTTTTTCACCGTGTACGGCCCCTGGGGCCGACCCGACATGTCGCCGATCCAGTTCGCCCGGGCGATTGCCGAAGGGCAGCCGTTGAAGCTGTTCAACTACGGCCAGCACCAGCGGGATTTCACCTACATCGACGACATCATCGAGAGCATCGCCCGCCTGGTCGAACGCGCGCCGCAGCCGGCACCGGACTGGAGCCGCGAGCAACCGGACCCGGCCAGCAGCATGGCGCCATGGCGCATTTACAACATTGGCGGACAGCAGCCGGTAGCGCTCAAGGACTACCTGGCACTGCTGGAAAAGCACCTGGGGCAAAAGGCCCTCGTCGAGTTGCTGCCCCTGCAACCGGGCGACGTGCTCAACACCTGCGCCGATGCCAGCGATCTGGCACTGGCCACCGGTTTCCAGCCACGGATAGAGCTGGATGAAGGACTCGGACGATTCATCGCCTGGTTCCGTGACTACTACCCACTGCGTAGCGCCCACTCGCCATTCATGGCCGGGCTTTAGCGGAGGACTCTATGACTGGACATGAAAAAGGCATGTTGCTCGATCACATGCAGCATGATAATCGCCTGGATCCCGAGCACCGGATGCGCCTCGACAAGGCGATCCACGTGCAGGGTCACGGCTGGGTGACCGGCCGCAACGGCGGTCGGCCCTGGACCCTGTCGCGCACCAATCGGGTGCTCGCCTGCCTCGGTGCACTGGTGATCTTGCTGTTGATTTCCCCGGTACTGCTGGGGCTGGCACTGGCGATCAAGTTCAGCAGCCCGGGGCCGGTGATGTTCGTGCAACAACGCACCGGCTACCGCGGCCGCATGTTCGGCATGTACAAGTTCCGCACCATGGTGGCCAACGCCGAGGAGCTCAAGGAGTCCCTGCGGCATCTGAACAAGCACGGCGCCGACGCCATCGACTTCAAGATCGACAACGACCCGCGGATTACGCCCATCGGCAGCTTCCTGCGGCGCAGCAGCCTCGATGAATTACCCAACCTGATCAATGTGGTGAGCGGCGACATGCGCCTGGTAGGTCCACGACCCACCTCGTTCAATGCACGTCGTTACAAGGACAGCCACCTTGCACGCCTGAGCATCTACCCCGGCATGACCGGTCTGTGGCAGATCTCCGGGCGCAGCAATATCGACTTCGACCAGCGCGTTGAGTTGGACCTCACGTACATCGCCGAGCAGAGCCTGTTGCTTGATCTGAAGATTCTGTTGAAAACCCCCTTCATCGTGTTCAACGGCCACGGAGCGAGTTAAATGGACGGTTCATCGAATAACAGCCTGACCATCGCCAGCCCGAGCGAGTCCAACCTGACCTCGACCGTGCTCGACCTGGATCTGCGGATCCTTTTTCTGACCGCTGCCAACGCAGGCACGGGCACCACCACCAGTGCCCTGGCGCTGGCCACCCAATTGGCGTCAATGAGCAGCGGCCAAGTGCTGCTGGTGGACGCCAGCCAGTCGGCGAGCAACCTCACGCATCAGCTGGGGTTGAGCAAAGAGCGCGGCTTTCGCGATCTGCTGTTCAACGACTCCCCGCCGCTGCTGCAGGACTGCCTGGTGACCGTCTCCAGCCTGCCCTTCCACATCCTGCCGAACGGGCGGCACATCCGCGGCACCGAGCACCTGACCCGCGAACAACTGAGCCCGTTGCTCGAGCAACTGGGCGATCGGTATCGCTTCGTGGTGATCGACGGCGATGCGGTGTATGAGGCCGTCGACACCCTGGTCATCAGCACTTTGGTGGACGGCGTGATCATGGTGGTGCGCGCGGAAGACACCCGCTGGGAAGTGGCCCAGGCCGCGGCCCAGCGCCTGACCCAGGCCGGCGCGAAACTGGTGGGCAGCGTCTTCAACCGGCGCAAGTACTACATGCCCAAATGGCTCTACAAAAACCTGTAAGCACCCACCTGAAGGATGAAGTCATGAATGCCAAAGTGCTTGTCCTGCTGTTGCTACCGCTTGCAGGTTGCTCCAGCACCAGTGAAACCCAGAACATGCCGGTGCAGATCCTCACGGCCGAGCCGGCCAACGCCCAGGCCACCGATATGCCCAAGGTCGAACAGACCTTGCGGCCCAAGGACGTGCTGGACGTGATCTTCCACGTCAGCACCAGTGGCTCGGAGGCTTACCGCATTCAGTCCGGCGACCAGGTCGCGCTGAACTTCACCGCAGCCAGCCAGCTCAACGGCACGCAACTGGTGCTGCCCGATGGCACCATCGAACTGCCGGGGGCCAACACCTCAGTGAAAATCGCCGGGATGACCTCGGTCCAGGCCCGGGAGGAAATCCAGCGCGCCTATAACCGCAAATCCCTGTTCCAGCCCAATCGCAACCAGTTGACCGTGCAGGTCACCAGCCCGCTGAGCAACGAGCAAAACCTCAAGAGCGCCTTGAACCACCCCGCTACCGGCATGAGCCGGGAGATCACCGTGGGCAACGACGGCTATGCGAGTTTTCCGGAAATCGGCTCCGTGCCGCTGCAAGGCATGACCGTCAACCAGCTCGAAACGTTCCTCAATCAACGCTACGCGCAATTGCCGGGACGGATGACAGTCGACGTCATGCTCAAATCCACGTCGGGCAACGAAATCTATGTGCTGGGTGAAGTCGGGCAGCCGGGCTCCTACCCGATTCGCCGCCCGGTCTCGGTGCTCGAAGCGTTGACCCTGGCCCGTGGCACCAGCATCAAGGCCCGGCTCGATTCGGTGGTGATCATGCGCCGCAACGGCAACCAGGTGCAGGCTGTGCACTACGACGTGGAGAAAGCCTTGTCCGGTGACGCGTCGCAGATTGCTTACCTGCAACCGGACGACATGCTCTATGTGCCCAAGACCAAACTGGCCAGCGCCGGTGAGCTCGCACGGCAACTGGCGGACGTGGTGCTGTTTCAGGGGGTGGGCTTCAGTTTCGCCTACCGCGTCGACAACAAAGGCAGCAACCGCAGCAACTAACTCTCAGGTGACCCATCATGAATCCAAAGGAAAACTACCTGCATGAGTTCTTCAGGATCTTCTTCGCCAACAAGCGGTTGGTGAAGCGAATCTTCCTGATCTTTGCAGTGATCGCCCTGCTCCTGCCACTGGTGCTCAAACAGAGCTTCGATATCACCGCGCAGGTGCTCGTGCAGTCCAAAAAACTCTCTCAGGGCGACGCCACCACATCCCTGACCCAAGGCGATGCCTCTTTCATTCCGCCATCACTGGCGGATATGGAAACCGAGAGCAATATCCTGCGCTCGCCGGCCCTGATCCGTCAGACCATCAGTGACCTTCAGGCCAAAGGCGAATACACGCCCAACCCCGGGGCCTTCAACAAACTGGTGACCGTACCGATCCAGCGTTTCGTGACCAACCCCTTGCGTGAATACGTGATCAACCCGGTGCGCGGCGCGCTCGGGCTTGCAATCGATCCGGTGCGGGACACCTCCCTGGATACCTTCACCCAGGAGGCCATCGATAACCTGAAGATCGACACCCTGCCCGGCTCCAACGTGATCTCCATTATCTACAGCTCAAGCGATCCGGCCCAAGGCACCCGGTTTGTCGCAACGATGTTGCAAAACTACCTGGCCAGCCGTCAGGAACTGCAATCGATCGATCTGCCACAGAGCTTCTACGAAACCAAGAAGAAGCAGTATCAGGTGCGGCTCGATGGCCTGGAAGGCACTCGACTGGCGCTGCTCGAAAAGATCGGTGCGTCCGATCCGAAGGAAGAAATCACCTTCCGCCTCAACGCCATCAACACCGAGGAAGAGAACCTGAACCAGTATCAGGATCGCTTGCTGCAAAGCCAGCGCTGGCTCGACTACCTGAAAACCGCGCTGGCGGCGGCCAACAATACCTCTCGGCTCAACGACTACACCTTCCCCTTCACCTTCACCACCACGGTGGACAACATTGCCTTCGAAGACCGGGAGATCCGGCAGATCGGTGAGCAGCTGACGACTCAAGTCAGTCGCTACATGAATGACCTGGCGGTGTTCCAGCCGGGCAGCGAACCGATGCTGCTGGCCCGTGAGCAAATTACCCGCACCCGTCAGCAGTTCCTGAAAATCGTCAGCAACCGGATTCAGGAACGCACCAGCGACCTGGCGATTGTCACCTCGGTGATCAACCAGAAAACCGCGCGCATCGCCGAGTTCAAGAACCGTATCCACCAGTTGCAAGTGGCGCAGAGCAAGTTGCAGCAGATGGATACCGAGATCAATGCCTTGCACGCGGCGTTCTCCACCTACGCCCAGCGCTTTGCCGAAAGCAGCACCGCCCGCGCGCTGGACAGCGATTTGTCCAACGCCCGGGTGCTCAGCCCGCCGTTCGAACCGTCCGAGGTGGCGTTTCCCAAACCGCTGCTGATCATTCCGTTCGGAATGCTGACCGGTCTGCTGCTGGCGATTGCCTTCGTCTACGTGCGTGAGTTCTTCGATCACAGCTTCAAACATCCAGCGCAAATCACCCATGAACTGGGCTTGCCGGTGCTGTTGGTGATCAACGATCAGGACGTCCTGCCGAACAACCCGCACAAGAACTGGACCGTGCCTAGCTTCATGTATTGGGTGCGCCATTGAACGGGCCGCTCAACGCCAGCGCGCTGCCGATTATGCATTTGATCAGCAGCGGCGGCTTTTATGGCGCTGAGCGGRTGTTGCTGGACCATTGCCTGGCGACGCCAGGGCACCACCAGGTGCTGTTTCTGGATGCGCCGCCGGCCCTGATCGACCGGTTCCGCGAGGCCGGGGTCGATTGCCGCGCTTTCGCGGGACTGGGGCAATTGCTGGGTCATTTACGTTATCGGCGGGCTGAACATCCGCTGATCAATACGCACAATTTCAAAGGCCTGGTGTTTGGCTGGGTCGGCGCGACATTGTTTGACTTGCCATTGGTGATTACCCAGCACGGTTTCACCCCGCGCAGTCGCAAGCAACGCTTCTACGGCTGGCTGAGCCTGCAACTGTGCCGCACCGCGTCGGTGAATCGGGTGGTGTGCGTGGCCGAAAGCATCGCAGCGCTGCACCGCAAGGCCAGTGTTCGGAAGGAGAAGCTGCAAGTGATTCCCAATGGTCTGCCAACCGCCAACGGCTTGCTGCCCCACAACGCCAGACACCCGCGCTGGCTGGCGGGCTATGTCGGTCGGCTGACCCATGAAAAAGGCCCGGACCTGTTTCTCGATGCGCTGATTGCGCTGTGTCACCGACATCCGCAACTGGACGCAGTGATGCTCGGCGATGGCCCGGAACGGGAAACCCTGCTGGCGCGAATTGCCGCCGCCGGCTTGCACAACCGCATCACCCTGCCGGGTTACCAGACCGACATGAACCGCTGGTGGCCGCAACTCGATGCGCTGGTGATCAGCTCGCGCACCGAGGGCACGCCGATGATTTTGCTCGAAGCAATGCAGGCCGGAGTGCCGGTGGTGGCGTTCAGCGTCGGCGGAATTCCCGATGTGCTGGAGGATCGGCACAACGGTCTGCTGGCGCCCCCCACCGACAGCGTCGCCCTCGCCCGGCAGCTCGACACGCTGCTGAGTGAGCCGGTACTGGCTCGCGAACTGATCGACAACGCAAGACGTACGCAACAGGACCGTTACGACCTGAAGGCCTTGGCCGAACGCTGGTCGCAGCTTTATATCCGTACTGCACGGGAGGCACGCGCGTGATCTTTCCGCTCTCGATCGTCAGTCTGCTCGCCCTGGTCTGCCTCGGTTTGCTGGCCAGCCCTTACCCCTATCTGGCGCCCGGCGCGGTGCTCGGCATGGTCGCTGTCGGTGTGCTCTACCGAAAACCCGCCTGGGGGTTATTGGGCATCGCGGCGCTGGTGCCATTCGAAGGTTTCTTCAAGGGCAACGCGCTGTCAGGCACCAAATTCATCGGTGCGTCACTGGCACTGGTCCTGATGTTGCAACTGGCCATTCACCAGATTCCGTCCGAGCGCCTGCGCAGCAACATCTGGCGCTACCTGATCGGATTCATGGTGTTGTACGGGTTGAGTATGATCAATACCGACAGCATGGACATGTCCCAAAGTCATCTACGGGATTTGAGCGTCGGCCTGGTGCTGTTTGTGATCACCTTGCTGATTGGCCGTGATTTGAACCTCGATCTGTTCGCCCGGCTGGTGACCCTCAGCGTCGCCGCAACCTCTGTGCTAGCCATGTTCTCCACCAAGTATCAGGACCAGGGCCGTGCCGCCGGGCTGCTGGAAGACGCGAACTCGTTTGCCCTGCTGATCGCCTTCGCCGTGCCGTTGGCCCTGCTGCTGGTGATCCGCGGCCCGAACCTGTTGCACCGATTGTTCTGGGGCGGCTGCTGCATTTTGCTGTTGGGCGGCATGACCAAAACCGATTCCCGTTCCGGGCTGGTGGTCCTGTTCCTGAGCTTGATGATCGGCGCCTGGCACTACCGCGCGCAGTTGCCACGCATCCGGCCGCGCCACTTGGGTTTTGCCATGCTCGGCCTTGCGCTCGTGATCCCGGTGGGGATTTATTCGATGCCGGCCGGTTACCTCAAGCGCATCCAGTCCTTGAGCGTCTTGAAAGAAGGCGCCAAAAGCCAGGACGAATCCCTCGGCCGCCGCACGTCATACCTTGTGGTCGGCAGCCAGATCATTCGTGAACACCCGTTACTCGGCTCCGGCCCCGGCACCTTCCCGCTGCACTACGCCACCTCCGGTTACGCCAAGGTGTTTTCCGCCAACCGCAAACCCGGCGACTTGTACCGCCGTGCTCACAACACGTACATGGAAATCTTCAGTGAACTGGGGATTCCCGCCGGGTTGTTGTTCGTCGGCATGCTCGGCCTTGGGATGTACAACCTGGTCCGCGCCCGTCGAGCCTGGATGCTGCGACGGGATTGGGAACAGGCCGACCTGATCACCCACCTGGGCATCAGTTATCTGTCGTTGACACTGTTTTTGATGTTCCTCAGCGCACCGAATCACAAGTACCTGTGGATCATGCTCGCCCTGACCTGGGTGTTGCGCCTCAAGGCGGAAGAACGTCCGCCGACGGAGGCCAGGGCATGAACCGCATCAGCATTGCCATCCCGATGTACAACGAGGCCAGACACATCGGCCGCACCTTGCTTGCCGCGAAAAAAGCCGCGCAAGCTGCCGGGATGGAATGCGAGCTGATCGTGGTCGATAACGGCTCCAACGATCAGGGCCCGCACATCGCTCGCCAGCTCGGGGCGCAGGTGCTGGTGCTGCCCGGGCTGCTGATCGGCGCCCTGCGCAATCGCGGGGCGGCGATGGCGACAGGCGAATGGCTGGGCTTCATCGATGCCGATATCGAGATGCCCGAGGACTGGCTCACGCTGTTGTTGAGCATCCAACACGCGGTTCAGGTCGACGTCCTGGGACTGGACCTGCACACCCCGGCCGAAGCCCCGTGGTATGCCAATGCCTGGCAACGCCGCACGTTGCGCCCGAACGATGAAACCATGAAAGCAGTGCGATGGCTGCCCAGTTCCAACCTGTTGATGCGTCGTCCATGGTTCGACAAGGTCGGCGGCTTCAACGAAAACCTGCGCACCGGCGAAGACAAAGATTTCACCATGCGCCTTTCCCACTCTGGCGCACGCCTGCTGGCCGTCAACCAGAGCGTTGCCCTGCATTGGGGTTACGAGAGCAGTTGGCGCGAATGGATGGGCAAGGAGTTCTGGCGTCAGGGCAGTCACCTGCAATTACTGCGCAGCCACGGCATGAATCTGCGTTTACTGCGTTTCCCGATGCTGTCGATCATCGCCTGGGTGTTGGATTTCATGGCGCTATCCGCCCTGCTCAACGGTTTCCCCCTACTGGCGCTATTCATGCTGTTCGTCACCAGCCTGCCAGCGCTCGCCCAAAGTCTGCGCCAGAGCCTGATACACCGCGACCTGCGCCTGATGCTGCAACTCTGGGGCCTGCATTGGGTGCGTCTGCACCTGGCGGGTGCCGCGCTCATCCTGAGCCTYTGTCGCTGGAATGCCAGGAGACCCGCCCGTGGCTGAATTCATTTTCTGGTGGTGCCTGTTATTGCCGGTGTACGCCTGGTTCGGCTACCCGCTGCTGCTGACGCTGCTCGCGCCGTTATTTCCCGCGCGGCGTCATGGGCCGGCACAGCCGATGAACGTGAGCATCGTCATCGCCGCGCACAACGAGGCCCAGTACATCGAAGAAAAGTTGCGCATCCTGCTCGCCCAGGATTATCAGGCGCGCTCGCTACAGATCATTCTGGCCAGCGACGGCTCCACCGACGACACCGTGGCCTGCGCCCGCAAGGTCATCGACCCGCGCATCAGCGTGCTCGACCTGCCCCGTCAGGGCAAGGCAGCCACCTTGAATGCCGCCGTTGCCCTGAGCACGGGCGAGATTCTGGTGTTCACCGATGCCGACAACCAATGGTCGACCGACACCCTCGGCCAATTGCTCGCGCCCCTGGCCGATCCACAGGTCGGGGCCTGCGCCGGACACATGTTGATCCCGGTGGCGGGCCAGGGCCTGAGCCTGGGCGACAGCCTTTATCGGCACTACGAAGGCTGGCTGCGCATGGTGGAAAATCGTACCGGCTGCATGGTCTCCGCCGACGGCGCCCTGCTCGCCCTGCGTCGCGAGTTGTTCCAGAACGTGCCGTCGGAGGTCAACGATGATTTCTTTATCAGTACCTGCGCGCCGGTGGCGCACAAACGCATTGTCTATGTGCCCACAGCCCGGGTGATCGACCAGGGCGTCGATGAGATCGACAAACAATGGCGCCGTCGTCTGCGCGTCACCGTCGGTGGTTTGCAGAGCCTGGCCCAGCGCCGGGAACTGTTGAACCCATGGCGCCATGGCTTGTATGCGATTGCGCTGATCAGCCACAAACTGATTCGACGCCTGGCACCGATCCTGTTACTGCCGTTGTTGCTGAGCAACTTCTGGCTGTGGAACGTCCATGGCTTCTATCGCCTGAGCCTGATCGCGCAACTGCTCGGTTATGCGGTGGCCATCGCCGGCCTGCTGGATGTGCAACACCGTTTGCCCAAACCCTTTCGCCTCGCCGGCTTCTTTCTGGTGACCCTTGCCGGGATGAGTATCGGTCTGTGGCAGTTCCTGCGTGGACAGCGGTACGCGCAGTGGAACCCCGAGCAAAATCGTTGACAGGACCGCGCCATGGCGATCAGACAATTATTAAAACGCACCAGTGGCTGGCTCTATCTCAACTCGCCGGTAGGCCGCCACCAACTGCACGGTGCCGGGGTGATCCTGATGCTGCACCGGGTGCTGCCCAATGACCGCGCCGCCGACCTGCCTCATCGAAATGAACTGTGCGTGGGACCGAAGGCCTTTGCCCATCTGCTGCTCTGGTTGAAAAAACACTTCGACTGCGTGCCGCTGATGGAAATTCTGCAACCCGGCACCGCCATGTCGGAACGTCCCAAAGTCGCACTGACCTTCGACGATGGCTGGCGCGACAACGCGCTGAATGCCTTCCCGTTGCTGAAAAGGTATCAGATGCCGGCGAGCATTTTTCTCTCCACCGACTTCATCGGCAGCCGGCAACGCTTCTGGTGGGAAAGCCTGGGGGAAACCCTGTGGCACAGCCATGGTGAAAAAGCCCGGACGCACTTGATTGAATGCCTGCGACAGATCGGGCGACCGTTACCGGTGCTGCTCGATGATCTGGATGTGCAGCGCCGTAGCCTGGCGCTTTTGCATTTTCTGCAAAGCCTGAAAAACCTGCCGCCGGGCGAACTGAACCGGCTCACCAATCAATGCCCTGAAGAGTCGTTGCCCCAGGCCCTGGACTGGCATCAAGTGCGCGCGCTGGAAGCCAGCGGGTTGATCCGCTTTGGCCCTCACGGCGCCAGCCACACGCTACTCACCGAGCTTGACGATCAACACCTGGATGAAGAATTGAGCCGCAGCCGCAATGCACTGTTGAACGGCTGCATCCGGCCGCTGCCGGTCTATTGCTACCCCAATGGCGACCACGATGCGCGGGTGCGCGAGCATGTGGCCGACCACGACTTTGCGTTTGCCCTGGGCACCGCCAGCGGGATTTACCGTGGCGTCGAAGATCCATTGGCCTTACCACGGATCGGCATCAGCCAGCGCACGGCACGCAACCCGGAGTTGCTGTCGTGGCGCATCTACCGCGGAGCCCGGCCATGAGTCGCAGCCACTACCTCAAACACCTCGCCCTGAGCATGGGCACCAAACTGGCGATGATCGGCCTGCGCCTGCTGCGTAACGTATTGCTGGCGCGAATTCTGGGGCCCAGCGAGCGCGGCCTGTTTGCGCTGCTCAGTACCCTGCCCGACTTGATCAGCGCCGCCACCAGCGGCGGGCTGAATTCGGCGGTGGGTTATCAGGCGGCCAAGCAACGGCCCATGGGTTTGCTGCTGAGTCAGGTGCTGGTATTCGGTTGCCTGCTGGCGGGGTTGCTGACGTTGCTGGTGGTGGCGCTGACCCGCGAGTTCGGCAGCGAACTCGACATCACCACACAACTGGGATTGCTCGCCTGGCTGTTGCTGCTGGCGGTGCCGTTGACCGTGCTCAAGAGCGGCCTGCTGACATTGCACAACGCGTCGGGCGGTGTGGTGGCGTTCAATGCCTTGCGGCTGGTGGAGTCGCTGGCGCCACTGCTGCTGTTTATCGCCTTGTTCTGGATGTGGAAAGACGCCGCGCTGGAAGCGGCGCTGATCAGTTGGCTGGCCGGCATCAGCCTGGTGGTGCTGGCTGGCTGGGTCTGGCTCAACCGTGCGCAACCCCTGACGTTGCAATGGGACCGCGCCAGCCAGAAAGAACTGTTGCGCTACAGCGCCCGTAGCCATCCCGATTTGTTGTTCCAGCAAGTCATTCTGCGCTCCGACTACCTGTTCATCGGTGCCTTGCTCGGCAGTACGGCATTGGGTCATTACGCCATGGCCAGCGCTGCCGCCGAGTTGCTGCTGATCGTCCCGGAAGCGGTGACCACACCCCTGATGAAACGCCTGCTGCAACAGGACGAAGGCATGGAACGCCTGACGCCGTTGGCCTTGCGCCTGACCGCCACGGTGATGCTCGGTGCCTGCCTGACCATGGCCGTGATCGGGCAATGGCTGATCGTCACCCTGTTCGGCATTGCCTATCAACCGGCCTACCCGGCCTTGCTGGCCCTGCTGCCGGGGCTGCTCGGTCTTTGCTATGCGAGCATCCTGCGCCTGGACTTGCTGGGCAAAAATCGACCCGGCACGGTTTCGCTGCTGGTGGGCCTCGGCGCGCTGCTGAACCTGGCCCTGAACCTGTTGCTGATCCCGCTGTATGGCATCGTCGGTGCTGCGGCGGCATCGTCCATCGCCTACCTGGCGGTGACCGTCGCGCTGCTGGTGATGTACTGCCGGTTGAGCGGCGTACCCTTCTGGCAAACCCTGATCATCCTGCCCAGCGATGTGGCACCGATGCTTCAGATACTGCAACGGAAATCAGCATGAAACCCCTGGTGCTGCTGTTGAGCCTGGGCCTTGGTTTGAGTGCTCAGGCGGCGCCCATGCGCTGGACCGACATTCGCGACGGCAGCCTGTACCTGCAAGCGGATCGCCCCGACACGTTGACCATCCAGTGGGTCCCGGCGTGGCAGGCCGATGCCAACGAAGAACACCTGTACCTACTCGACGGCAACGGCAACCTGAAGGGTGATCGCCTGATCGCCGCCAGTGAAACCCGCGGCAAGCAGAGCTGGCCGCTGGCGCCGGGTGCCGCCAGTTATCGACTGGAAATTCCGGGCTACAGCTTCCGCCGCTACACCGTCGAACATGACGAACACACCGTGGCGTTATTCGCCCCGGCCAAGGTGCATTTCAGCGCCGAAGCCCGTGGCGGCGATGAGCTGTATTTCAAAATCGCACCGGGGGAACACGCGGTACTGGCCGGCAAGTTTCATGGTGGAGTCGGCGCCCTGCAGGCGCAGCGTGTGGGTGATAACAAACAAGTGTCGCTGATACTCAAGCCCTATCGCGCCTATTGGCAATTCGATCAGCTCGAACTGCCCGTCACCCAGGACGAACAAGTCTGGCGCCTGCGCCTGCAAGGCAGCGGCAAGGTCGCGTTCTGGCTCGATGGCACGGCAAACCTGTTCGCCCAGAACCCGCAGCAACTCAAGCCGCTGCGCGAGGACGCTGGCCAGACCCGGCTGACCCTGCATAAAGAGACGCTCGGCCCGACCCCGAACCTGGGCATTTATTTGCCCTACGTGCTGCCGCCGCAATCCAGTTTCGCGGCGCTCGACGCCCTCAAGCCTCAGGCGGGTTCCTACTACAGTTTCGTCGACGTCACGGCGCAAAATCCGCACCACGAAGATGCGTTCCGCCAGCTCTATCAGAACCGCTTTGGCATCAAGCAGGACATCACGCTGTTGGCCGGCAGCCAGCGTCAGGCCGATCTGCGCGCCGACACCGTGAGCAACGCCGGCCTTGACGCCTGGCTCACCGCCACCCGTGCCCTCGGTGGTGGCGGCACTCACTACATCGCGTTCGCCGACGAGCCGAATCTCAACTACTCGAGCTACGCCAACTACCAGGCGATCTTCAACAGCATGGCCCGGCAAGTGCGCAGCGATCCTGCCAACGCCAAGGCCGGCATTCGCATTGCCATGCCCGCCAGTTCGCGCTTCGTCAACGGCCCGTTCACCGACGATGCTGCCGACAAGCGCGGTATCGACTGGGCACGGCGCCTGCTGGCTGAATCCGGCGGGCAGATCGACGCCCTCGCCTGGCATGAATGGATGGTTCGCGACCTGCTGGCGACCCGGGTCTACCGCGACAGCGTGCGCCGCGCCGCCGAACTGGTGGGCCTCGATGCCAAGGGCCGGCCACGCAAGGCCTTGCTGCTGGACCAGACCAACCTGTCCAGCGGCTCAAGCCTGAGCCCCTACGATCAGGAAACCCATTTCGCTTCGCTGTGGTGGGCCTCGGTGGTCATCAACTCGGCGCAGGACGGCTTGCTGGACATGCTCAACTGGTTCCAGGCCGCCGACGAACCGAACTACCCCAAAGGCATGGTGCGGGTGCTGGGCGGCGATCGCTTCGAGCTCAAACCGGTGGGCCTGGCCCAACAATTCATCCGGCAGCACTGGCTGAAAAACGTCATGCGCCTGGACAACGACGCCTTCGAAGTCGACGTGCTGGCGATGGCCACCGAACACCAACGCAGCCTGTTGGGCGTCAATAAGGGCGCGCGCTTGCAGCGTGTCGATCTGGCCGGGGCGACCTGCCCGCTGACCAAGGGAGCGCTGGTGTATTTCGGTGCCGACAGCCGCAGTCGCGAAGGCAAATTCAACTGTCAGGACGGTCGCGTCAGCTTCGACCTGCCAGGGCAAACCCTGTTCGCCCTGAGCTGGAGCGCCTCATGAACGTCCATGAGTTATGCGGCGGTCTGAATCTATGATGGCTCGATTCGAATGGCGCACGTCGTTGTGCGCTCCGGACTTTCCAACAACCGCTTATGAGGGGTTGCGCTGGCGCGTGACGGACAATACGCCGTTCAACACCCTCGCCTGGCTGCGCGCATCGGAACAGGCACTGCTTGCCGGGGAACGCTTGCACGTTCTGCTCGGCTGGCACGGCGATGAATTGGCCTTGTGCCTGCCGCTGGTGGTGTCCGTGGAGCGCTTTGGCGGGCTACCGTTTCGAGTCCTGCATCACCTCGGTTACCCCCTCACCGATCGCCTGGCCCTGCTCAGTTGCCTCGATGCCGAGAGCATGCGCAAGGCGCTGGTGATCATCCGCCGTCGCGTGCCCCATGCGATGCTGCAACTCAATGAATTGTGCGAACCCATCGGCGAAGAAAGTGCACTGACCACCTGGATGGCCCACAGCTCGACCGGCGAGCGCCGCCTCAGCTGTCGGGTGCCGGTGCACCTGATCAGCGAGGCCGACCATCAGGAAGTGTCCGGCGACCCCCGCTACAAACTGCGCCGTGCACGTAAACGCATCGCGGCTTGCGGTGCCGAGATCCGACGGCTAACCCCCGACGCCGCCACCATCAGGCCACTGTTGCGGACCCTCGGCAAAGTCGAAGCGCTGAGCTGGAAAGGCCTTCAAGGCGTTGGGATTTTCACCAATGACCGCTACCGGCAATGGATCGAGCAAGCCTTCACCGCCCTCGCCGAAGAAGGACTAGTGCGGGTGGTGGTGCTGGAGCTGGACGGGCGTTGCATCAGCTACCGCATCGGCTTGCTGGAACAGGGTCGGCTGTACGACTACAACCTGGCGTTCCTGCCGCAACACGCTGACCTGGGCAGCGGTCGTGTGCTGCTTGAAGAGTGGATCCGCTGGGGGCTGGACGACAACTGGCACTGGGTCGACGCCTCGCGGATCAGCCTGGAAAACTCCAGTCATCAACTCCTGGAGCGCATGACCGGCCAACTGGAGCACTGGCGCTGGAGTTTCTACTCCTGGCGCCCCAGCGGCCTCGCCCTGGGGCTGGCCCTGCGACTCTGGCACCGAATCAAACCCGGGTTAAAAAAGTGGCAGGCCAGGCGTGCAGCAACGCTGGTTGCTCCTACGCTTACACCTATACAGGCACCTATTGTCGCCAAAGACGCTGCACCCACCGAACAAGAAAGAGAGGGCAGCCATGCCTCGCCAAGTCATAGTCAACGCTGACGATTTCGGCCTCAGTCCGAGCGAAAATGCGGTGATACTGGGTGCCTTCCACGCTGGAGTCATCAGCTCCGCAACCGCCATGGCCAACATGCCGGCCTTCGAAGCGGCCTGCGTCCTGGCCCGGCAACCAATGCTCAAGGGGCGGATCGGGCTGCACTTCAACCTCACGTATGGCCGGCCGTTGAGCCCGTCGATTCTGGCGCGTTCGACGTTCTGCGACAGCCAGGGTGAGTTCGACCTCAGCCTGCCCCGCCACAGCCTCTGGCTCAACCGCCTGGATCGCGACGCGGTGCTGGAGGAACTCGAAGCTCAATGGCAACGCTGCCTGGACAACGGCCTGCACCCCAGCCACCTCGATTCCCATCAGCACGTGCACAACATCTGGCCCATTGGTGAAATCGTCGCGCGGTTTGCCGCCCGCCAAGGGGTGCCCGTGCGACTGGCGCGCGATCTGGGAAGTAACCTGAGCGTGCCCAAGCGAGTGTTCAAGACGTTGCTCAACCATCGCCTGAACAGCCTGTCCGGAGCGACCGCCCAGAACGTATGCACCCCGGTCGACCTGCGCACTGTGGCGATGCCAATCGACGGCTTGCTGGAAATCGTCGTCCATCCGATCCATATCGGCGCCGATTTTGGCGATGCCTATCTGGACCCGGGCGAGTCGCTGAGCCATGTGCTGGAGCAGCGTCTTGCGGGTGTTCCGAGAGTGTCCTATGCCGTGGTGCCGAGGGCATCCAAAGAGGAGCCGCAATACCCGACCGAACTGCACCCGTTGAAATCCTGATTTTTCGCCATCGAAAACGTTACCCACCACACCCAGGCTTCAGCCTCGGAGGACTTCATGAGCGCCATCGACAAGATTCGCGAACGCATCAAACAAAAAGGCCTGCTCCACACGCTCCAGTCGCTCTGGAAGCGCTACGTGTATTTCCATAGGGAGCTGCTGTGGCTGGGGCGCGACCTGGTGACCCCGGTGGCGCCGCACAATATGCGGCCCTATTCGGGCCTGCGCCTGGTGATCATCACCCCGGAAAACGCCACCGCGTTCACCAAGTACTACGGCAATCGCGTCAAGGCCATGGCCGAAATCGCCGCCGAGGGTCACACCGGACACATGTACGTGAACGAGGAAGGTGATGCCATCGGATTCATCTGGGGCAGCGCCAGGGACTACTTCGACCGGCACTATTACGGCTGCTGGTTCCGGATCAACCCTGGTGAGTTTTTCGAGTTCGGCGGTGAAATGATCCCTCAATACTTCGGCACCAGCCTGTCGATGGACGCCCAGTTCAAACTCTGGGATGCGATGCGGGCCAAAGGGTGCAACAAGATCGTCGACGTCTGCGATACCCGCAACATCCAGGCGATGAAAATGCACATCCGCATGGACTACCAGGAGCAAGGGCGCATCACCCACGTCTACGACCTGTTCGGCCGCTGGCGCTTCTTCCGCGAAACCTACTACACCGGCTCGCGGCTGACGGCACTGCGCAAACCGGAACAACGGCCGGTGACGGCGGCGCAGGCGTGATTGGCTTCCACATTTGATCATATTTCCGTGTGCGAGCTTGCCCGCGAAGGCGTCATGTTGCCTACGCAGTTTAGGGAAAAGTACACGCTGGAGCAGAGAATGACCTGACTGCTCGTCTGTATTCATATGGATACAGTCGAGCAATGAATTATCTTATTCAACAAACCACAATCTTCGTGGCATGGCATGCCTCAATTCGCGACTTGCGGGCGAAGGTTGCTATTGCTCGTCGCATTGACCGTGCCTCTACGGGTAATCTTGGCGATATCAAATCGGTGGGTGATGGTGTCTCCGAAATGCGCGTGGACGTTGGCGCTGGCTATCGGGTCTACTTCACTTTGCGAAATGGCGTAGTCATCGTATTGCTGGCCGGTGGTGACAAGTCCTCGCAAAACACTGATATCCGACGGGCGAAAAAATTGGCAAGGGAGGTTTGAACATGGGCCAGACTTTGACTGCTTTCGACATGGCGGCACTGCTCGACAGTGACGAAGCCATCAGCGAATACCTCTCTCAGGTATTGGCAGACGGCGACAACGAAGAGTTTCTTCGTGCTATCGGCTACGTGGTAAAGGCTCGCGGCATGACACAAATTGCCAAAGATTCCGGAATGGGGCGCGAAAGCCTGTACAAGGCCTTCGCACCCGGGGCGAAACCACGTTTTGATACGGTTCTAAAGGTCATTCATGCCTTGGGCATTGATCTCTGCGCGCAACCAGGGCACGCGGCAAATCACTCAACGCTCTGAAAATACCCCAGGCACTACGTCGCTCGCTCCACCGCCACCAACGTGTAACACAACGGCAACTGCGCCTTTTGCTGCTGATACTTGTCGTAGAGTTCTTCGCGATTGGAATGCGGGTACTCCTTGAAATGGCATATCTGCAACCCCGCTTCGACGGCACCGGTGAAGATCGCGCCCAGGGTGTGGACGAACCAGTAGGACGCCGAGGCCTGCTGTTCGACTTTGCCTTCGTAGACGATCGGTTGGTCCTGGACGAAAGGCTCACTGCGAAAATACGAGCTGTCCGGGCGATAGGGATCGGCTGACTCGGGGTCGAACATTTCCAGGAACGGGTGGGTTTCGTAAATCACCAGGCTGCCGCCGGGCTTGAGGGTTTGCGCGGCATGGCGCATGAACTCGCCGATGTCCGGCATCCAGTTCAATACGCCGATGGTGATCAGCGCCACGTCGAAGCGTTGGTGCAGCTCTGTCGGCAGGTGATGGATATCAGCCTCGATGAATTCGGGCTGATGAGGCGAACGGGATGCCAGCTCCCGGGCCTGATCGAGAAAGGCTCCGGACTGGTCGACGCCCACTGCGCTGCGGGCCCCCAGCGCAAACAGTGAAAGGCTTTCCCGGCCATTGTTACAGCCCAGTTGCACCACATCCTTGCCGTCGACACCGACCTGTTGGAGCAACCCGGTGAGGGTGTCATCCAGGCAGGAAAAGTCGCCATGGCTCACCGCACTCAAACGGGCCTGCCATTCGGGGGTGTCTTTGTGGTGTTGGGCGGAGTCATTCCATGCATCGCGATTGCTGGCGATGGCTTTTTCCTTTGTCGGCATTTCCATTGCACGCTCCAGATTCCGGGCCTTTGATTGACCGGCACGAGTCTAGATCAGCGTCAGGAAAAACCACATCAGGGGTTTGTTGCGATCTTGTAATCAACGATGGCGTGCACCCTCCTATTGGTTCAACCGCTCACGCAAGAACTCGATCAACGCCTGCACCGGTCGCGAGGCCTGACGGTGCTGCGGGTAGACCGCCGATAAGGTCAGCGGCTCGGGGCGGAAATCATCCAGCACCGGCACCAACCGACCGTCCTCCAGGGCCGAATCGACGATGAAGGTCGGCAAGTACGTGATGCCCATGCCGGCGATGGCCGCGTCCTTGAGCAGTTCACCGTTGTTGACCCGCATCCGCCCGGTGACATTGACGGTCAGCGGTTTGCCCCGCCCTTCGAACCGCCATTGCACCTGGCGGCCATGGCCGTACGGCAGGCAATCGTGGCTGTGCAACTCCTCGGGTTCAAGCGGCGTGCCACGTTCGGCCAGATACGCCGGGCTGGCGCAGTACACCCGCTCGATGACGGCGATGCGCCGGGCGATCAGTGTCGAGTCTTCCAGCACGCCGATGCGCAAGGCCAAATCGTATCCCTCACCGAGCAAGTCCACCGGACGATCACTCAGGTCGACCTCGACGGTGACGTCGCGATAACGCTGCAAAAATACTGGCAGCAAACAGCCCAAATGCGCCACGGCAAACGACAACGGTGCACTCAGGCGAATGGTCCCGCGAGGCTCGATGGTCTGGCCGGCGATGCCCTGCTCCACTTGCTCGACTTCACTGAGCAGGCGCAGGGCCGATTCGTAATAACTCTGCCCCAGCGGGGTGACGTCCAGCCGTCGGGTGGAGCGATTGAGCAGGCGCACACCGAGGCGCTCTTCGAGTTGCATCAGCCGACGGCTGACGAACTGCTTGGACAGGCCCAACTGATCGGCCGCCGCCGTGAAGCTGCCGGAGTCCATGACCTGGCAAAAAATACGCATGTCTTCGAACGGGTTCATTGTCACTCTCTGGTTGACAGTTAATCGCTTTATAGCCGCTTTTTCGCTTTCAGACATCTTATTAATCTGTGCTCACGGTGTTGCTGAGGCCTGAACCCCAGCGCCACAGCAGCCCGATCCCAAGGCATAAAAACTCAAACGATTTAAAAAGGATTTGCACATGAACATCAAGAAAACCCTCGCCACTTCCGTTCTCGCCCTGTCCATCGGCAACGCATTCGCCGCTGGCAGCCCCGGTGTCGAACACAACACCCAGGCCTTCCTCGATGCCCTCGCCGCCGGCGGTGGCAAACCGCTGGAACAACTGAGCCCGAAAGACGCCCGCGCGGTGCTGACCGGTGCCCAGGCTTCGGTGAAGGTAGATCTGTCGGGTGTTGAAGTCAGCGACAAGGCGATCAAGGTCGACGGCCAGACCATCAACCTGAAAGTGGTGCGTCCGGCCAAGGTCAAGGGCGAGTTGCCGGTGTTCATGTTCTTCCACGGTGGCGGCTGGGTACTGGGCGACTTCCCGACTCACCAGCGCCTGATCCGTGACCTGGTGGTGGGCTCCGGCGCAGTCGCGGTATACGTCGACTACACGCCGTCGCCGGAAGCGCACTACCCGACCGCCATCAACCAGGCCTACACCGCGACCAAATGGGTGGCCGAGCATGGCAAAGAGATCGGTGTCGATGGCAAGCGACTGGCGGTGGCCGGCAACAGCGTCGGCGGCAACATGGCGGCGGTCGTGGCGCTGATGGCCAAGGAACAGAAAACCCCTGCCCTGCGCTTCCAGCTGTTGATGTGGCCGGTGACCAACGCGCAGTTCGACGACGGCTCGTACCAGCAATTCGCCGAGGGGCACTTCCTCACCAAAGGCATGATGCAGTGGTTCTGGGACAACTACACCACCAACCCGGCCGAGCGTGCGCAGATCCATGCCTCGCCGCTGAATGCCAGCGCCGAACAACTCAAGGGCCTGCCTGCGGCACTGGTGCAGACCGCCGAATTCGACGTGCTGCGTGACGAAGGCGAAGGTTACGCCCGCCACCTCGATGCGGCCGGTGTGCCGGTGACCTCGGTGCGCTACAACGGGATGATTCATGACTTTGGCCTGCTCAATCCGCTGAATCAGATTCCGGAAGTCAAAGCGGCGGTACGTCAGGCCGCGGCTGAGCTCAAGACGCATCTGAACTAAGCCCAACCTCTCGCCACACCTCAGGGTGTGGCGAGTTTTTTTGTGCCCGCTGGAGTGCAATCCATGAGCCTTTTCTCTGCCCACCTGTTGCCTTGGAGCGCCCTGCTGCTGGTGCTCGACGCCCTGCTCTGGCACCTCGTCCCGTTCAAGCATCGCGCGCCAAAGGTCGGTGTGCGGCTGGTGCTGTTTCTGGCGTTCAGCGCGCTGATTATCAACGCTGGCGTCAGCCCGTTGCAGACACCGTTGGTTGCCGATGACCAGGTGGCGCAACTCGGTGCAACGGCGCTGGGGATTATCTGGTGGTTGTACGCCGCACGAGTGCTCACCGAGGTGTTCGGTCTGGTGCTGATGCGTCGCATAGGTCACAGCGGCCGTTTGCTGCAGGACGTGATCGGTGCGCTGGTGTTTCTGGCCTCTATCGTCGCGGCCGCCGGTTATGTGCTCGATCTGCCGGTCAAGGGTCTGCTGGCGACTTCCGGCGTGTTCGCCATCGTGGTCGGTCTGGCGCTGCAAAGTACGTTGGCTGACGTGTTCTCCGGCATTGTGCTCAACACCACCAAACCCTATCAGGTGGACGACTTTGTGGTGATCGATGGCGTCGAAGGCAAAGTGCTGGACATTAACTGGCGCGCCACGCACCTGTTGAGCAGCGCCGGCACGATGGCCGTGGTGCCGAACTCGGTGGCGGCCAAGGCCAAGATCGTCAACCTCAGCCGCCCGAACAACCTGCACGGGGTGTCGATCAGCATCAAGGTGGCGAACCACATCCGCCCACGCCGGGTGCTCGACGCCCTCGACCGCACGCTGCAAGGCAGCAGCAGTCTGTTGCTCTCGCCCGCGCCAAAAGCGGTGCTCAAAGAGGCTGGCGAAGAGATGTCCGAATACGTGGTCAGCGGGTTCATCGCCGAACTGGGCAAAAAGAGCGACGTGCGCAATCAATTGTTCGACCTCGCCCATCGCCATCTGGAAGCGGCCGGCATCTCGCGACACCCCGACGGCGTGATCGAGCCCTCGACCCGCGCCCGCGCACTGCTCGATGAAGTGAAGATTTTCCGCTCGCTGAGCCATGAGGAACGCGACCGCCTCGCCGAATCGATGGTCGCGCAACAATACGCCGCCGGTGAGGTGGTGCTGGATCTGGCTGAAGTGCCGGACAGCCTGTTCGTGATCGCCACTGGCGTCGTCAGCGCCAGCGTGCCGGACGGCAATGGTTTCACCGAGGCCGGTCGCATGGGGCCAAGCGAAGTCATGGGCGAACAGAGCATCTTGGCCGATACGCCGTCACAGGCGACGTTCACCGCACTGACATCTTCGATCATCTACCGTCTCGACAAGAACCTGACCCGACAGTGCATGGAACAGCGCAGCGAAGTGGGCCGGGCATTGAACAAGTTGCAGGCGGTGCGCCAGCAGAACAGTCGGCAGGCGTTGATGGCCAAACCGGTGCCGATCAGGAAAGGTGGGTTTCTGGGATGGTTGCAGAAGCGCTGATGCAGCGAACATTCGATCAGTACAAAAAAATGCCCGCACATCGCGGGCATTTTTCTTCAGCGCCTTACTTGGCGGTGAACTTGGTGTAGCTGTTGATCAGGTTGCGGTAGTTCGGCAGACGCTGGGACAACAGGTTGGCCAGGCCTTCCATGTCGTTGCGCCAGTCGCCTTGCAGCTCGCAGGCCACGGCGAACCAGTTCAGCAGGTGTGCACCCGCCGCCGACATGCGTGCCCACGCCGCTTGTTGCACGGTGGTGTTGAAGGTGCCGGAAGAGTCGGTTACCACGAATACTTCAAAGCCTTCGGCAATGGCCGACAGGGTCGGGAACGCCACGCAGACGTCAGTCACCACACCCGCGATGATCAGTTGCTTGCGACCGGTGGCCTTGATGGCTTTGACGAAGTCTTCGTTGTCCCAGGCGTTGATCTGGCCTGGACGCTGAATGAACGGCGCGTCCGGGAATTGCTCGCGCAGTTCAGGTACGATCGGGCCGTTCGGGCCTGCGTCGAAACTGGTGGTGAGGATGGTCGGCAGGTTGAAGAATTTGGCGATGTCGCCCAGGGCCAGCACGTTGTTCTTGAATTCGTTGGGCGAGAAATCCTGCACCAGAGAGATCAGGCCGGTCTGGTGATCGACCAGCAGCACAACGGCGTCATCTTTGTTCAGACGTTTGTAAGGAACGTTGCTCATGTGAAACTCCTCGGAGGGTGATGAGTGAAGCGTCGACCACACATGGCCGACGCTTTTGTTGCAAGACTCAGAACGCGAAGCAGGAACAGCCGAAGGCGCCCCAGAAACCGGCGAAGTCACTCACCGGCACGTTCGACATACGGGCCTTCTCATGGCTGTGGGTATGCACGGCGCACGGGCCGCTGCACTGGTGCACCTGCGCCTGCATCGGCGCGTTCGGCCGCCAGTGTCCCGGAACCTTCGCCACCGGCGACCAGTCCGGCAGCACCGGCAGGCTGACAGGCCCGAGTTTTTCGAAGTCGCCGGCGGCGTACACCACCTTGCCGCCGACCACGGTCAATACCGACTCGATCCACTTGATCGCTTCTTCCTCGACGCTGAAGAAGTCCGCGCTCAGTGCTACCAGGTCCGCCAGTTGCCCGACCTTGATCTGGCCTTTCTTGCCTTGTTCCGACGAGAACCAGGCGCTGCCGTGGGTGAACAGTTCCAGTGCAGTGGTGCGCGGCAAACCTTCCTCATACAGCGCCAGACCACCGACGGTACGGCCGCTGACCATCCAGTACAGCGAGGTCCACGGATTGTAGCTGGACACTCGCGTGGCATCGGTGCCGGCGCCGACCGGTACACCCTCGGCCAGCATGCGCTTGATCGGTGGCGTAGATTCGGCGGCCTGCTTGCCGTAGCGGTCGACAAAATATTCACCCTGGAACGCCATGCGGTCCTGGATCGCAATGCCACCGCCCAGCGCCCTTACCCGCTCGATGTTCTGTGGGGTGATGGTTTCAGCGTGGTCGAAGAACCATGGCAGGCCGTTGAACGGAATGTCGCGGTTGACCTTCTCGAACACGTCGAGCATGCGGCTGATCGATTCGTTGTAAGTGGCGTGCAAACGGAACGGCCAGCGCTGTTCCACCAGGTGGCGAACCACCGGCTCCAGCTCCTGCTCCATGGTCTGCGGCAGGTCCGGACGCGGTTCGAGGAAGTCCTCGAAGTCCGCCGCCGAGAACACCAGCATCTCACCGGCGCCGTTGTGCCGCAGGTAGTCGTCGCCCTGGTGCAACTTGACGCTGCCAGTCCAGTTCTGGAAATCGGTCAGCTCTTCTTTCGGCTTCTGGGTAAACAGGTTGTAGGCGGCCTTGCGACCAACATGCCGGTCGGATTGCCGTTGGCATCACGCACGATTTCGCCACCCGGCGGGTTCGGCGTGTCGCGGGTGTAACCGGCAACCCGCAATGCAGCGCGGTTGAGCAAGGCGCGGTCGTACAAATGCAGCACGAACACCGGGGTGTCCGGCGCCGCCTGGTTGAGCTCTTCCAGGGTCGGCATGCGCTTCTCGGCAAACTGGAATTCGTTCCAGCCACCGACTACCCGTACCCATTGCGGCGTTGGTGTGCGGTCGGCTTGCTCCTTGAGCATGCGCAACGCATCAGCCAGGGACGGCACGCCTTCCCAGCGCAGTTCGAGGTTGTAGTTCAAACCGCCACGGATCAGGTGCAGGTGCGAGTCGTTGAGGCCAGGGATGACACAGCGACCCTTGAGGTCGATCACCTGGGTGCCCGAGCCGCGCAGGGCCATGGCTTCGGCGTCGGTGCCGACCGCGACGAAGCGGCCGCCCTTGATCGCCACGGCGCTGGCGAGGGGCTTTTCGCGGTCTACGGTATGAAATTGACCATTGAACAGAATCAGATCGGCGTTCATCGCAGTTCCTTCGTCATCAGTGAAATGAAGCAAAAAAGCGCCGGCTCAGCGCGGCGAATTTGCGTTGGATTCGAGGTGCTCCCGTGGCTGACTGGCCGTCAGCCACGGCGCAAACAAGCGAGTCGCGGCCGGCATGCACACGTACACCACCGACACCACGATGGTCAGGGTGATCAGGAACGTGGCGACCAGGTAGTTGGAGAGAAAAGCGTTGAGTTTGAGCAGCGGCCCCCAGAGCAACGGCACCAGCAAGGTGTGCGGCAGAATCACCAGCAACGACACCACGGCCTGCTTCCAGCGCGGTGGCGGCGAAGCAGCATCGGCCAGCGGCGCGAACCAGAATTCGTTGACCGGGTTGACCTCGGTCTGGTCGCCGTCGGCCAGCATCGGCGCGGCTTCATCGATCAACGACTGACGTTGCGGCGAATCGAGCCAGTGCTGCATGGCCTCGGTGGAGCAAAAGCGCAGCACGCAGGTGAACATGTCCAGGCCAGCGTTCTTGCCGCGGATCACGTCCACGCCCAGATGCCCTTCCGTGCGCCCCGCTACGCTGACGATGTTGCGCAGCCAGGCTTCATAGGCTGCTTCGAAACCGGCCTTGACCCGGTGCTTGACGATCAGCGTCACGATCTCATCGGACCCCGGCGCTTTTTGAGTTTGGGCTTCAGACATAACGGAGCACTCCGGGCAAACGAACATTGAGCGCCAGCCGTCCAGGCCCGGCGATAAACACAGAGGTGAAGATGATCAACAACAGCCAGCCGAACTGCCCTTCGGCCACACTCCATTGCGGGTGCACGACCAGCAGCGCCACCAGCAGCACAAACAGAATAGGCAAGCACGCCAGACGCGCCAGAACACCAGCGACAATCAGCAGCGGGCACAGCACTTCGGCGAAAATCGCCAGGCTGAGGGTGAGGTGGGCACCGAGGTGGAACGGGTCTTCGATCAGTTGCAGTTGCGCACTGAAGTCCAGCAGCTTGGGCAAGCCGTGAACCCACAGCAGAAACAGACCACCGCTGACCCGCAGAAACAGCAGCCCGACATCCCGCGCCTGTTCATCCCTTTGCGAAGCGTTCATGACTCACCCCTGTTCAATCATTGGATTGAATAGTGCCGCCAAGGGGTAGGGAAAAATTGAATGTACGTGCTCTCTTTGTACCGCGGGAATTGTGGCGAGGGAGCTTGCTCCCGCTGGGCTGCGAAGCAGCCCCAAAACCATTCGACCCAATTGCATCAGGTAGACCGCATGTACAGGGT
>NZ_JBFTML010000048.1:0-72089 GCF_056396925.1 Pseudomonas sp. 05N433
CCACAGGGCTGCTCCCACATTGATCTTCTTTGTTATGGAGATTGGGTCAAGCCTGGGGAATCAGGCTCTGCCGGCAGTCGATCATCAACTGCGCGCCACCCAGTTCGCTGTCGCCCACTTCCAGCGTAAATCCGTGCAGGCTGATGATCGCCGCGACGATCGACAACCCCAGGCCGAATCCGCTTTGCGGGTTGCCGCCTTCGGCGCGATAGAAACGTTGAAACACCGCCTCGCGCTCGGCCGGCGCAATCCCGGGGCCGGAGTCGAGCACTTCAATGCGCGTGTGCCCCGCGTCATTCACCCCACGCAAAATCACCTGGCCACCTGGCGGGGTGAATTTGATCGAGTTGCTCAGCAAGTTCGCCACGGCTTCAAACAGCAGAGCGCGGTCACCGTTGAGCCCGGGCAAGGATTCGGGCATTTGCAGTTCAAAGGTCAGTTCGCCTTCTTCCGCCAGCGGCAGATAAAAGTCATGCAACTCCCGCAGCAACGGCACCGGGTCCAGTCGCACGAACCCCGAACGGCGCTGGCGATCCTCCAGTTCGGAAATCCGCAACAAGCCACGGAAACGCGCCATCAAGGTGTCCGCCTCGCCGAGCACCGAATCCAGTTGCACGGCCAGCGTCGAGCCTTCATCGGCCTGCTGCTGAATCCGGTACAGCTGCGCCCGCAGACGAGTGAGCGGCGTGCGCAGGTCATGGGCGATGTTGTCGCACACGCCCTTGACCTCATGCATCAAGCGCTCGATGCGTTCGAGCATGGCGTTGACGATGGCGGCGAGCATGTCCAGTTCGTCACGGCGATTGGACAACGGCAGGCGCCGGGTCAGGTCGCCGGCGACGATGGCTTCGGCGCTGGCCTGGATCGCCCGGATCCGCCGCAGCGGGCGCCGTCTCAATAAATGCCAGCCGGCGATGCCCGGCAAAATCGTCAGCGACACGCCCCACAACAGCGCGTGCAGGATGATCCGGGTCACGGCAAACAACGAACCGTTGTCCCGCACCAGCACCAGCCAGCGGCCGTCCAGGGTTCGGGTCGCGACGGCGTCGCAGCTGTCGGCGGGCAGGGTCGGGTCGTCGGATTCGGCGCAATCGCCGAGCATGTGAATTTTGCCGTCCAGCGGCAGTTCTTCGGGGATCTGGCGCAAGGCGCCGCTGAGGTAGCGCTGCTGGTCATCGAACAGGCCATAGGCATCGATGCCGCGAATGTCGAAGGTCATGCTGGCGGCGAGGGCATCCACCAGTTGCTCGCCCTGGAAGCGTGAAAACAGATGCTGACGTTGCATCAGCGAGTGTTTGGCGAGGGTGTCGAGGTAGTTGGACACCTCGTAATACATGACCCCCATGAGAATCGCGCTCCAGGCGACGAACAGCGAACTGTAAAGCGCCAGCAAACGGCTGCTGGAGGAACGCCAGCCTTTAGAGGGGTTCAGCAATGACATAACCCGAGCCTCGCACGGTCCGAATCAGTGGGACTTTGCCTGGCGGGTCGATTTTCTTGCGCAGACGGCCGATGTGCACGTCGATCAGGTTGGTGCCGGGGTCGAAGTGATAACCCCAGACTTCTTCGAAAATCATCATCCGCGACAGAATCTGCCCGGTGTTGCGCATCAGAAATTCCAGCAACTTGTACTCGGTGGGCAACAGCGTCAGCAACTGGCTGTCGCGGCTGGCCTCGTGGCTGATCAGGTTCAGCTCCAGATCGGCCACGCGCAACGTGGTGGCCTGGGCGGTCACGGTGTTCTGCCGGCGCAGCAAGACTTCGACCCGGGCGGCCATTTCATCGGTGGCGAATGGTTTGGTCAGGTAATCATCGCCGCCGGCGCGCAAGCCACGCACGCGTTCATCGACGTCGGAGAGGGCGCTGATCATCAGAATCGGCGTGGCCACGCCCATGGTGCGCAAGGTGGTGACAATCGCCAGGCCATCGAGCTCCGGCAGCATGCGATCGAGGGTGATCAGGTCGTAGTCGCCGCTGACGGCGCGCTCCAGGCCTTCGCGGCCATTGTCGACCCAATCCACTTCGAGGCCGTGGCTGCTCAGTTCGGCGACGATTTCCCGGGCGGTCACGGCGTCGTCTTCGATGGTCAAAATACGGGTCATAGGGCTTGCCTGATAATCGGTTCAATACGAAGTTGAGGCATTTTGCCAAGAATTACATGCGGCTGATTAAATTAACTTTCATGTGGTCTCGTGAGGCTGGTCGCAACATTGATATCATCCAGCCATGACTCTAAATGGAAGCTGCACTGTGCGCACTTTAATGGTTCGTGGCTGGATGCCAATATTTGTGCTGTTGTGCCTGTTCGGTTCATCCGCCTGGGCTGCCAATACGCCGTGTTCGGGGAAGAAGGGCGGTATCGATCGTTGCGACGGCGATCTGTTCCTGTGCAATGACGGCTCCATCAGCGGTTCAAAGAAAAGCTGTTCGGCGATGTTTGGCACTAAAAGCCAGGCGCGGCCGCAGACGCTGTTACAGGAAACCGAAGGCTGCGCCTGCGGTACCGGTACGTTCTGCACCGGGCCAAGAGGCGGGGTGTATTGCCTGACGCCCAGCGGCAACAAGAGTTACAAGCGCAAGTAGTTCGGTTGGCGCAATGCATAAAACCCGCCGCCAGCGTCGGCTCCTTGCAAAGTGCATGGTCCTGAGAAGTTCATTGTTTTCAACTTGTTGAAATTCAAGGATTTATTTAAGTGGTGCGACTGGCACGCTGTCTGCAACGGCTCCTTTGACGAGTTGTAACAACTGCCTGGAGTACAACAACAATGAATAGATCCCCCGATGGTTTTTATCCTGTCGCCGAAGAGTCCAGCACACTATCGGGCGTCTCGTGGCCCGCAATCTTCGCCGGGGCCGCAGCGGCCGCGGCGTTGTCGCTGATCCTCGTACTGCTCGGTTTTGGCCTGGGTTTCACGGCGGTCTCGCCGTGGGCCAATGAAGGTATGAGTGCCAAGGGCCTGGGTATTTCGACGATTGTCTGGCTGGCCTTTACACAGATCGTGGCGTCCGGTCTCGGCGGTTACATCGCCGGCCGCTTGCGGGTGAAGTGGGCGTTCATGCACGGCGATGAGGTTTATTTCCGTGACACGGCCCATGGCTTCCTGGCCTGGTGTGTGGCGACGCTGGTGACCGCGACCCTGGTGGTCGGTTCGGTCAGTAGCGTCGTCAGCGGTGGTGTGCGGGCCGGGGCAGTGGTCGCCGGCGGTGCCGCCAGCGCCATGACCCAGGCTGCCGGCAGCGCTATCGGCAATCCCGCGAATGATCCGTACGGTTACTTCATCGACAGTCTGTTTCGCGATGACCGCCCGGTGGCTGTCAGTGATGACGCCACCCACGGCACCGTCACCCGCATCTTCGCGCGCAGCCTGAGCAACGACGGTCAATTGGCCACCGAAGATCGGGCTTATCTGGCGCAATTGGTGGCCCAGCGGACCAACCTCACGCAAGCGGACGCCGAGCGTCGTGTCGATGAAGTGTATGCCCGTACTCAAAAAGCCGTGGCCGACGCCAAACTGGCCGCGCAACAAGCGGCTGACACTGCCGCGAAAGTTGCGGCATGGACGGCGTTGTGGATGTTTATCGCGCTGTTGGCCGGTGCGTTTTTCGCCAGCCTCGCCGCGACCTTCGGCGGTCGTCGCCGGGATGCCGTGGAGTATCTGGAGGCCGATGCCTATGTGACCACCACCACGACCACGACGCTACCACCTGTTCGCTAACCCAGGAGAACCCCCATGCGCTCATTACTGCTGTTCCTGCTCGGCGTGCCGATCCCGATCATCATTCTGATTGCCTTGTTCATGCACTGATCCCTTCGAGGCATTTGGCCTCTGCCGCTTCTGCCTCCGGTAGAAGCGGCGTTTTGCTTTTTTTGCGCTGCGGGCGGCGAAGACGGTGTTTGCAGATTAGTTCGTCGGCTCAGGTGTTTTTACTGGCCTGGATCAATATTTCCTTCGGCGATATTTCCTAACATAAAAAGATCCAGCCCCATCTCGCGGTATTGACTACATTGCTTGGACGCGCAGCTGATGCGTTGTCGAAGTACCAGTGCAGACCTTCTCGTTGTTATTAGTCAGGTGGCCCGCAAGGTGTAGTGCAGCATGGAGCTGAAGAATCTCACCTGAACCTTTCATGGATGAACAATCGCAATGCAACGCATAAACCGAACCTTCGATATCCAGCCACTGGTGCGGGCGGATATGACTGTGTGCATCAATGGCCAGACTGTCAGCGCCGCCATCGGCGAAACCGTCCTGACGGTCATTCAGTCACTGGGCATTCGCCAGGTGGCCCGTAACGATCACGATCAAATCAGCGGTGCCTATTGCGGCATGGGCGTGTGCCAATGCTGTCTGGTGAAAATCGATGGCCGGCACAAACGGCGTGCCTGCCAGACGATCGTGCGTGAGGGCATGCGCATCGAAACCCGGGTCAACCGTATCGCCGGGCAGGAGGTTTGATGAGCCTGCAACCGGTGATCGTCGGCGGCGGGCCGGCGGGTATGGCCGCGGCCATTGAACTGGCGCGCCATGGTGTGCGTTGTACCTTGCTCGAAGAGGCTTCGCGTCTTGGCGGGGTGGTCTATCGCGGCCCCTTGCGCGATAACGTGCAACTGGATTACCTGGGGCCGCGCTATTCGGAAGTGCTGGCCAAACTGCATGGAGAATTCCACGAGCAGTCGGGCCTGATCGACGTGCGCTTGAACCACCGCGTGGTCGGCGCCGAAGGTACCCGGGCGTTGGTGGTGCTGGACGTCAATGAGCATTTGCAGGAGGTCCAATACCCGCAGCTGCTGTTGGCTGCCGGTTGCCATGAGCGCAGCGTACCGTTCCCCGGCTGGACCTTGCCTGGGGTGATTCTGCTGGGTGGTTTGCAACTGCAAATCAAGAGCGGCGTCGTTCAACCCCAGGGGCCGGTGGTGATTACTGGTACCGGTCCGCTGTTGCCGCTGGTGGCCTGCCAGCTACACGCTTCGGGGGTGAGCGTCGCCGGAGTCTACGAGGCGTGCGCGTTCGGCAAGATCGCCCGGGAAAGCCTCGCGCTATTGAACAAGCCGCAGTTGTTCCTCGACGGTTTGAGCATGCTCGCGTACCTGAAACTGCACGGCATTCCCATGCACTATGGCTGGGGCGTGGTCGAGGCTCAAGGCGAGGAAGAGTTGAAATCAGTGACCGTTGCGCCGTACTCCAGCACCTGGGAGCCAGACCTGAGCCGCGCCGAACGGATTGCCGCGCAGACCCTGGCGGTCGGCTATGGCTTCATTCCTCGCACTCAACTCAGCCAGCAAATGGGCCTGGACCACGGCTTCAGCGATGACGGCTACCTGCGGGCCAGCGCCAATGTCTGGCAGCAAAGCAGCGAACCCCATGTGCATCTGGCCGGTGACATGGGCGGAATTCGCGGAGGCGAGGCGGCCATGCTTGCGGGACGAATCGCAGCAGTGTCGATCCTGCTGCAACGTGACGTGCTGGATGCGGAGTTGGCGCGGGTCAGACGTGACCGCTACCTGTCGAAACTCAAGTCCATCGTGCGCTTTCGCGCCGCCGTCGACCGTTACACCGAACGCGGTGCCGGGCAGACCGCATTGCCGGTCGCCGACACGGTGATTTGCCGCTGTGAGCACGCGACCCGCGCCGACATCGATCGGGCGCTGGAGCAGGGTGTGCAAGACCTGGCCAGCCTGAAAATGCGTACCCGCGTGAGCATGGGCGACTGTCAGGGGCGGATGTGCGTCGGTTATTGCACCGACCGTTTGCGCGAAGCCACCGGGCGGCAAGATGTGGGCTGGTTGCGACCGCGCTTTCCCGTCGACCCGATTCCTTTTTCAGCATTCCAGTCTGTCGGCACGGAGGCTGCAAGCCATGAGTAAGTTCTACGACGTGATCATCGCCGGCGGCGGTGTGATCGGGGCGTCCTGCGCCTATCAGTTATCCAAGCGCAAACACCTGAAAGTCGCGCTGATCGACGCCAAGCGACCCGGCAACGCGACCCGTGCTTCGGCCGGTGGCTTGTGGGCGATCGGTGAGTCGGTGGGCTTGGGCTGCGGGGTGATTTTCTTCCGCATGATGTCGGCCAATCGCAAGCGCGAAGCCCAGGGTGCGGCGGTGGCGGTGGACTCCAGCACGCCGCATATCCTGCCGCAGTCGTTCTTCGATTTAGCCTTGCAGTCCAACGCGATGTACCCGGATTTGCACCGGGAGCTGCAGGACAATCACGGGATGGATTTCAAGTTCGAGAAGACCGGCTTGAAATTCGTGATCTACGACGATGAAGACCGGCTCTACGCCGAGCACATCGTGGCGTGCATTCCGCACCTGGCGGATCAGGTGCGCTGGCTCGATCAAGCGGCACTGCGCGAAGCCGAGCCAAGTGTCAGCCATGAGGCGAGGGGGGCGCTGGAGTTTCTCTGCGACCATCAGGTCAGCCCGTTCCGCCTGGCCGATGCCTACACCGAAGGCGCGCGGCAAAACGGTGTGGACCTGTATTTCAACACCAACGTCACCGGGGTGCTGCACCACGGCTCGCAGGTCACTGGCGTGCAGACCTCCGAGGCCGGTGTGTTCCGTTGCGATACGCTGATCAACGCTGCGGGTGCGTGGGCCGCCGACCTCAGCGAGCATGCCACCGGCATTCGCATTCCGGTGAAACCGGTGAAGGGCCAGATCCTGCTGACCGAGCGCATGCCGAAGATCCTGCGCGGTTGCCTGACCACCAGCGACTGTTACGTGGCGCAGAAAGACAATGGCGAAATCCTGATCGGCAGCACCACCGAAGACAAAGGTTTCGACGTGACCACCACCTACCCTGAAATCAGCGGTCTGGTGCAAGGCGCGGTGCGCTGCATTCCTGCGCTCGCCGACATCAACCTGAAACGTTGCTGGGCCGGGTTACGTCCTGGTTCGCCGGACGAACTRCCGATTCTCGGGCCGATGAAAGGCGTGCAGGGTTATCTCAATGCCTGCGGACATTTCCGCACCGGCATCCTGACCTCGGCGATTACCGGCGTGGTGCTGGACAAACTGGTGAATAACGAGCCGTTGCCGCTGGATATCACACCGTTTCTGGCGGATCGGTTTGAAGTGACGCCGGAGGTCGAATCGAAAGAAGCGCACATGGCTTGACCTCAACCTCACCACAGACGCGCGAGCGCTGTGGTGAGGGCGCTTGTGCCGTCATTCTTTAACGCGCATGAACTCTTCCGCCCAACGAATGTAGTCCTCCGGCTGCGTATAGGTATGCGTCAGTTCGGTGGCGTTCAGGTCGGAGGCCTGGGTGAAGATCTGGCGCTGTTCACGCAGGCTGTCATAAGTGGCTTTGATCGCTGCGAAGTAGGCGCCATGGCCGTCGATGGTGACTCGCACGCCCAATTCGGCCAGGCGTTTGTCGTCGCGCAGCAGCGGGTTGCCGTAGGTGACCAGCATCAGCGGTACGCTCAGGTGTTCGGCGATCTGTTCCAGATGATCGAAATCCTGCACGCCCACCATGCAAATCCCGTCGGCCCCGGCCTGTTGGTAATGCTGGGTGCGGCTGATGATTTCCTGGACCGGCAGGATCCCTGCGTTGGTGCGGGCGATGATCGCCATTTCCGAGTCGACCCGGGCTTCCAGCGCCGCGCGGATCTTGCCGACACCTTCGGCGACCGTGATCAGGTCGGTGGACTTGCGACCGAATTGCGCCGGCAGCAGAGTGTCTTCGATGGTCAGGGCGGCCACGCCGGCGCGTTCGAGTTCGACGATGGTGCGCATGACATTGAGCGCGTTGCCGTAGCCGTGATCGGCGTCGGCAATGACCGGCAATTGCGCCACTCGGCCGATGCGGGTGGCTTGTTCGGCGAACTCACTGAGGGTGATCAACGCAAAATCGGGAGCGCCCAATACCTGCAACGACGCCACCGAACCACCCAGGATTCCCACCTCAAAACCCAGGTCGGCGGCGATGCGTGCCGACATCGGGTCGAAGACAGAGGCCGTGTGGTAGCAGATGCCGGAAGCGAGCAGTTGGCGGAAATTACGGCGTAAATCTTGGTGAGAAAGCCTGGACATACGAGTTCCACCATATAAAGGAATGGAAGGGCTTGAGCAAAAGTGTCAACGCCGAAGGAACAAAAGGCTATCACGCGGGCGGGTAAAGGATGATGACGAATTTTTTTGGCAAGTGAACGCAAGATCTTTTCCGCTCACGCCGCTACCGCTTGCTGCTGTTGGTTGAGCAGCGGCACCGCGCGTACCGAGCTGCCGGGTTGCAATTGCAGGCGTTTGGCGGTGAGGCGGTCGACCACCAGGCTATTGCCCACCAGCCGCGCCCGGGCGGTGGTGATGCGGCAGTTTTCCAGGCGACGGTTGTGGATCAGCCATACCGGGGCCTGGTCGTCGGGCGTGCCGATGGCCAGCACCAGTGATTGGCTGTCGCGCACCGCGCGGATTCTCGACACCGGGGCTTCGATCACCGGGCCTGCGTCGAAGATGTCGATGTAACCCTTATGGGCAAACCCCTCGGCGGTGAGGATCTTCAGCGCCGGTTCGGTGTTGGGGTGGGGCTTGCCGATCACCGCCTGGGCCTGTTCGGTGAGCAGGCAGGTGTAGAGCGGCTGGCGCGGCATCAGTTCGGCGATGAACGCTTTGCTGCCCAGCCCCGACAAGTGATCGGCATGGCTGAAATCCATCTTGAAGAAGTGCCGGCCCAGGCTGTCCCAGAACGGTGAGCAGCCATGTTCGTCGGCACTGCCGCGCAGTTCGGCGATGAGCTTGTCGCCGAACAGCTGGGGGAATTCGGCAACGAACAGCAGTCCCCCCAGCGACAGCAATCGACCATTGCTGCCATAACGTTGATCGTGTCGCAGAAACAACGAGCAGATTTCCGATTGCCCGGTCATTTCGTTGTTGAGGAACAACGTGGGGATCTGGCGCTGAATGCCCAGGTCCGGCGATGAACTGACCGTGAGCCCGACCCGGTAGTTGTACCAGGGCTCACGCAGACCGACGGCCCCGATCAGGGCACTGACGCCGACCACTTGCTGATCATCGTCTTCGAGCACAAACAGGTAGTCGGCATCCGCGCGCTCGACCTGTTCGGCGAAAGTCCGCTGGGCCCAGCGCACCCGGTGGGTCAGGCGCTCTTCGTTGGCCGGCAGGGTAGTGAACCCGGGGCCGGCCCGTTGTACCAAATCCAGTAAAGCGGGCAGGTCGGTCATTTGAACCGGGCGCAAAATCATGATGCAGCTCCTTCTTCGCGCCTGCTCGGGCGCTGTCGTTGGGCTCGGGGCCGGTTGCCACTCACAGGGCGATCAGCCGGATCGCACTGGCGTCGGTCACGTTCAAGGCCGCGCACATCTCGGCGCTCAAGGCGATAGGTTGCCCGGCGCAGTAGTCCAGTTCGGCGACGATGGCGCGGTAGTCCTTCAACGAATCGTTGCTCACCAGGTAACTGCCACGGGCGTCGATGGGCGAGCCCGTCTGCACCGTGCCGGCCTGGCTCTGGGCGATGGAACGAATGCTTGAGGTGCGGGCGTACAGCGTCGGGCCGCCGTCGAACAGGTCGATGTAGCTGTTGGTCTCGAAGCCTTCGCGCTCCAGAATGTCGAAGGCCTCCTGGCCATCGGGGTGGATCCGGCCGATGCAATCTTGCGCAGCCTGCGACAGCATCGGCACGTAGATCGGGTATTGCGGCATCAATTCTGCGAGGAATGTCCGGCTCTGCAGGCCGCAAAGCCGCTCGGCCTCGACGTAAGGCAAATCGAAGAAATGCTTGCCCAGCGCATCCCAAAATGGCGATTGCCCCTGTTCGTCGCTGTAACCGACGATCTCGGTGATCACCGCTTCGGCAAAACGTGCCGGGTGGGCGGCGATGAACAGCAGTCGCGCCCGGGACAGCAACTCGGAAAATGGCGTGCGCTCCAGTGCCGAGTCGATATGGAAACCGCGCAGCAAAGAGTGAYCGCTGAGGTCTTGGCACAACGACAACGCCGGCACCCCATGCTCGATGTTCAGCTCCCGTGAGGCGCTGGTGAAATGGCGGTTGCGCAAACTGTAGAACGGTTCGCCGAACCCGGCGGTGGCGAGCACTTCCGAGCAGCCGACCAGACGGCGAGTCGTCAGGTTTTCCAGCACGAAGAAATAGTTCTCCGGGCCTTGGCCCTGGACGTCTTTTTCGAACGAAGCACAGGAATCGAGAATTTTCTCCCTCAGGCGTTCGGTGTCGTCCGGCAAGGACGTGACCCCCACCAGACTGTCGCGCGCCAGCTGCTGCAACTGGGGCAGGTCGGTTAACTCGACTGGACGTAAGACCAGCATGGACATACTCCTGTATCAAAGGGTTCGGCGGCTTGCACCGAACCTGACTATCACTGTCGGTTTCCACGCGTAAAATCGGCAGTCGCCTGAAATCATGTCAGACGTTGCTCTTTTTCTTGTCAGCCGTTGCTTGGGTCGGGCAGTGCGGTGCTGGCACCCAGTTTGTTGAGGAAGAACAGATAGACCAGGCCCAGGGCAATCCAGATCAGGCCGAGTTTCTGCGCATCGACGCCCATGTTGTACATGATGGCCGCGACGATGATGAAGCCGATGACCGGGCAGATCAGGTGACGGATCACCTGGCCGGATTGCTGCCGGCGCCAGTAGTAGTTGATCACGGTCAGGTGCAGCAGCATGAAGCCGCTCAGGGCGCCGAAGTTCACCAGGGAGGTGAGGGTGTCCACCGAGTTGATGAACAGGTAGCAGATCACCAGCGTCAGCACCGCCACCAGATAAATGCTCAAGTACGGTGTGTTGTGTTTCGGGTGCACTTTGGCCAGCACTTTTGGCAGTTTGCCGTCTCGGGCCATGCCGAACAGCAGTCGCGAAACCGCCGCTTGGGAGGTGATGGCGACCGCCACACCCCAGGCCAGCGCGGTGGCCACGGCGGTCAGGGTGGCCAGCCAGCTACCGGCGGCGATTTCGGCGATTTCATAGAACGCGGTGTCGGCGGACTTGAAGCCCAGGCCGGCGGCCAGGTCGGTGGCGATCCAGGTCTGCACGACGAAGATCACGCCCATCACCAGCAGCGTAATCAGCGCAGCCTTGCCGACACTGCGGCCCGGATCACCCTTGATCTCTTCGGCGAGGGTGGAAATGGCATCGAAACCGAGGAACGACAGCACCGCAATCGACACCGCTTGCATCAGCAGGGCGAAGTTGAAGGTTTCGGGGTTGTACAGCGGCGCCAGGGTCAGCTGACCGTTACCGCCGCCACTGTGCAAGGCAGTCCAGGCGTAGAACAGGAAGATCCCCAGCACCACCAGTTGCGCCAGCAGGAAGATGATGTTCATCCGCGCGGTGAAGGTGATGCCCCGCAGGTTGACGAAAGTGGCGCTGACCAGAAAGGCCAGGATGAAACCGACTTTCGGGATGTCCGGGTACAAATGATTCAGCGCCATCGCCGCGTATACGTAGAGCAGCGGCGGAATCAGCAGGTAATCGAGCAGCATCAGCCAGCCGGCGATAAACCCGACATGTTGGTTGAGGCCGCGTTGTGCGTAGGAATACACCGAGCCCGCCACCGGAAAGGCCCGGGCCATGCTGCCGTAACTGAGGGCGGTGAACAGCATCGCCACCATGCCGATGATGTAGGCCAGCGGCACCATGCCGGGTGCTTCGGCGTTGACGTAACCATACACGCCGAACGGAGCGATGGGGATCATGAAGATCATCCCGTACACCACCAGGTCGGTCAGTGACAGGCTACGTTTCAACTCTTGCCTGTAGCCGAATTCTTCAATGTCCATGAAGCCGTTCTCCTTGATATAAGCAGCTACACGCTGCGAGTTTGAAGCTGTTGCTATAGCAGCGGTGCCAGATAGTCGGTCCAGCGACTGACGTCCTCGGGGGTGCGCAGCAGGTCGTTGCGCACCTCGATCAGCACCGAGTCCAGCCCGCGTGCATCGCCGTGAACCGGTACGGTCATGTCACCCAGCGGATCGACTTTGTATGGCTGATTACCGGCGACTTTCAATGGGTGCCGGCTCAGGCCGTCGATCATTCGCTGGGCGTACTCCGTGGCCTGGCCGTACAACACGCCGACTTCCAGCGATCGCGGCTGGCCGTAATATATCGGCGTGAAACTGTGAATCCCCACCACTCGAACCGGTTTATTTTGCTCCACACGGGCGTCGATCAAGGTTTGCAGGCGTGCATGAAACGGTTTGAACAGGCAGTGCCGGCGGTATTCACGGGTGGCCTCGTCCAGATCGCGATTGCCCGGCACCTGATAAATCTCGCTCTGCAACGGAATGCTGTCCGGCGCGTGGCGCGGGCGGTTGAGGTCGATCAACAGCCGCGAATAGTTGGCCGCCAACAGGGTCGCGCCCAGTGCTTCGGCCAAACCCTCGGCCAGCGCCAGGGCGCCGATGTCCCAGGCGATGTGTTCGCGGGCGGCCTCGTCGCTCAGGCCCAGGTCGTTTAACCGGTCCGGGATAAAACGACTGGCGTGTTCACACACCAGAATCAGCGGATGCTCGGAAGCTTCCCGGCTCAGGGTGTAGGCAGGCCGGGTGTAGAGGCCCAGTTCGGCGGATTCAGTACAGGCGCGCATAGTGCTCACAGAGGTCGGCGGGCGAGAGCTGTTCCGTCAGCGTCAGTTCCTCGGTTTTCAGGGCGAAGTAGGTGTCCAGTAACGCGCTCGGCAGGGCTTCGATCAGCGCCTCGCTGTTGCGCAGGCAATCCAGTGCCCGGGACAGCGACGCGGGCAGGGCGACGATGCCGCGGGCCTGGCGTTGCTCTTCGTTCAGGGAGTCAGGGATTTCATCGGTGATGGCGTTCAACGCCAGGCGCCGCTCGATACCCAGGCGCCCGGCGATCAGCAATGCAGCCATGGCCAGGTGCGGTGAGGCGGTGGCGTCCATGGCGCGAAATTCCAGGTTGTACTGCATCGCCACGGATTTGCCGCCCAGGCTGACGGTCGGGCAAATCCGCAGCGCCGCTTCGCGGTTGCGTTGGCCGAGGCAGGCGTAGGAAGCGCTCCAGTGATGGGGCTGCAAGCGTTCATAGGAAATCGGCGTTGGCGCGGTGAATGCACAGAGCGCCGGCAAGTAATGCAGAACGCCGGCGGCCCAATGCTGGCCGAGGGTCGACAGGCCGTTGGCGGTGCCGGCGTCATACATCACCGGTTGGCCGGCCATGTCTTGCAGGCTCACGTGCAAATGCACGCCGTTGCACACGGCATGCTCGGCCGTCTTGGGGGCGAAACTCAGGCTGAGGCCCATTTGCCGGGCAATCTCACGGGTGATCTCGCGCACGTTCACCGCGCGGTCGGCGGCGGCGACACCAAGGGCCGGGCGGCAGGTGATTTCGTATTGGTGCTTGCCGTATTCCGGCAGGAACATTTCCGGTTCGACGCCGCCGGCTCGCAGTGCACTGAGCAGCCAGCCGCCGAATTCGGCGCCTTGGCGCTGGGCTTCCAGAGAGAACGCCAGGTGCTCCGCCGCGCCGCTGTCGAGGTTGAATTCGTGTTCGAACGCGGCGTTGACCTGCAACCCCAGCTCATCGCGATAGCGCGCCACCTCGTTGCGCAACAGCGTACGAGGGCAGGCGCCCCACGGACGGCCATCGGTTTCGCGAATGTCGCCGTGAATGAAGTCCAGCGCCGGAGCGTCGGCATCCGGGCCGTTGTTGACGGTCACCCGGCTGCTCAAGTCGGGAATCAGCCGTAAATCCCCATAAGCGCCCCAAGGGTTGCTGGCGGCGATGATGTCTTGCGGGGTCAGGGCGCTATTGGCCGGCACCCAGCCGCAACCGGCCACTTGATAGGCATCGAGTTCGTCGGTGGGGAAGGAACGGCCGCGTGTCACGCCGATCAGGTCGGTGGTGACAATGGTGGTCATGGGCAGGGGTGACAGGCGTTCGCTCATGGCTGCATCTCCTGCAACCGGCCAAGCACAGTCTGGGTGTCGGTGATCCAGCAGTAGCCCTTGATGGCGTTCAGGCAGGCGTGATGCCGCTGTTCGGTGTAGGTGGCGCAGGCATCTTCGACCAGCGTTACCAGATACCCGCGGTCGGCGGCGTCGCGCACGGCCATGTCGACGCATTGGTCGGTGACGATGCCGGCGATGATCAGGTGGCGGGTTTCAAGGTTGCGCAGCACGTAGTCAATGCTGGTGGAGTTGAACACCCCGGAAGAGGTCTTGGGCAGCACGATTTCGTTTTCGGTCGGCGTCAGCTCTTCGATGATTTGCGCTTGCGGGCTGCCCTTGGGCAGGTGCATGTCCGAGAGTTTGTGGTCCAGCGAACGGTCGCGGCCATCGGCGGTGAGGCTTTCGATGAGTGTGTGCAACACGTTTTGCCGGGCGCTGCGAAAGGCATCGAGCAGCCTGCGTTGATTGGGCACCACCTGCGTGCGGGCGCGGGTCAGGAAGTAGTCGGCATCCGGCTCGTTGAGGTGCGGGTCGAACTGCGGTTCGAGCCAGGCACGTTGCATGTCCACCAGCAACAGCGCGGTGTGATCGGCGGCAAACGGCAAGTCCCGGGGCGAATGGTGGGGGAGCATGAACATCCTTATTTATCCTCCAGCAGGTGAGTGTCGAAGTCGGCTCGCAGGGCATCGATGCCTTCCAGGCGATCGGCCAGATCGGGGCTGCGCAGGGTCAGGCAGGCAATCAGTGCTTCAACCTGGGCCAGCGCCGGCACTATCGAGTCGAAGGCCGACGCCGATTCCACCGGTGCGCTGATGATCAGGTCGGCTATTTCCCGCAGCGGTGATGCGTAGATGTCGGTGAACAACACGACGCGCGCATGTCGGCTCTTCGCGGCATTGGCGACCCGCAGGGCCTGGGACTGATAGCGGCGATAGTCGAACACCAGCAATACGTCCTGACGCTGTACGTCAAACAACCGGTCCGGTAATTGGGCGTTGTCTTCCAGGGCGAAACAGCCGGGCCGCAACAGGCGCAGGTGATTGAGCAAATAGTTGGCGAGGAAACTGCTGAAGCGACCGCCAAAGCAGTGGACCTGGTGGCGGGTGTCGAGCAGCCACTCCACCAGAATCCGCACATCTTCGGGCTGGGTCAGCGCCTGGGTTTCTACCAGTGCCCGATGGCTGTCTGCCAGATAATGACTCCAGGGGTCATCTTTCTTGAGTTGGGCGCGGGGCTGCAACAGGGTGCTGGGGGAGCGCAGGCGGTGATCCATGTCACTGAGCAAGGCTTCCTGAAAATCGGCGTAACCGCTGAAACCCAGCTTTTTTACCAGCCGCACGATGGTCGGATCGCTGACACCGGCATGTTCGGCCAAGCGTGACATCGGGCCCAGTCCGTTACGCGGGTACTGGTCCAGCAAGGCACGTATGACTTTGCGTTCCGACGGCGTGAAGTCCAGGCCGGGCTCGGTGATCAGGTCTCTGAGAGGGGGCATCCGGGCTCCTGCTGGATGGGTATGTCGGTTTCATTTCATAAAACGCTAAATCAGTATTTATGTAACGTGTGCTACATGTCTAGTTAATTTTTGTGCGGATTTTGAAAGCACTAAAATGGGGCAAAACCCCCGTGCGTGCGGGGCTGAGTGGATGTCGACAGGCTTTGTAGGACATCGCCCATAGAGGTGTGAGATATCGACCCAGCTCAGGAATAAAATGGGCGTTGTGAGCCCACGCCGTAGCAGCTGCCGAGCTCGCGAGGCTGCGTTCGCTGGTAGCAGCTGTCGAGCCTGCGAGGCTGCGTTCGGCTGCGAAGCAGTCGTAAACCCTGAGTGCACAGTGTGCCTGACGGATCACAGTGCCTGATTTTACGACCGCTACGCGGCCGAACGCAGCCTCGCGAGCTCGGCAGCTGCTACAAGGAAGGCGCCCAGAGTGCGTTTCTTGCGGCACAATGAACCGATTGTTCGCGGCATCGTGCCATCTTTCATCCCATCGACAGAGAGAACCTTCGTGCAGGCAACCCGCTTGACCCTGATTTGTCACGCTCGAACCGTCGCACAGAAACTGGCGCGTTTTCCTACGAATGAACCCGTGGAAATGGATTGGCAATCGGCGAAGGGCTCGCGCTGTCGTCTGTTCAAGCGAGCCCCCCGTTTACTCTGCGGCCCTGAACGGCGGACCCGGCAAACCGCTGAGCTGTTTGGCGACAACGTGGAGATTGTCACGGCATTGGGGGATTGCGATTTCGGACGCTGGAAGGGCACGTCGATCGACGATTTGCAAACATCCGAACCCGAGACGCTCCAGGCCTGGCTCAGCGACCCGACGTCGGCGCCCCACGGTGGAGAGTCAGTGGCGCAGCTCGGTGAGCGAGTGGCCGCGTGGATGAAAGCCCTTGAGGCGACGCCGGGGCATATCGTTGCCATCACCCATCCGTTTGTCATTCGCGCCGCGCTGATGCAGGTGTTGCAGGGCACCGGGTTCAACCAGATCGATGTCGAACCGTTGTCGGCCGTCGAGTTGCGGTTCAACGGTCGCTGGCGGTTACGCTTGACGGGCATGGACCCTGAAGGAGTGCTGTGATGAAAAGACTTCTGGTTATCGGTGTCGGCGCGGGCAATCCCGACTACATCACGATGCAGGCGGTGAAAGCGCTGAACCGGGTCGACGTGTTTTTCCTCATGGACAAAGGCCAGAGCAAAGACAAACTGATCGACCTGCGCCGCGAGCTCTGCGAGCGCTACATCACCGATCACGACTACCGCTTCGTTGAAGCCCACAGCCCGGAGCGTGAGCGCGGGGATGTGGACTACAACGCCAGCGTCGAAGACCTGAACCGTGCCAAGCAGCAGACGTTCGAGCGGTTGATCAATGAGGAAATGACCGACGATCAGTGCGCCGGTTTTCTGGTGTGGGGCGATCCGGCGTTGTATGACAGCACCATTCGGATCCTGCAGGCGATTCTGGCGTCCGGTCGTTGTCTGTTCGAATTCGAGGTGATCCCTGGCATCACCAGCGTGCAGGCGCTGGCGGCGCAACATAAGGTGCCGCTGAACAGCATCGGCCGCTCGATTGAAATCACCACCGGCCGACGGCTGGCGGCCGGCCAGGTAAGCGATGCCGACAGCCTGGTGGTAATGCTGGATGCGCAAGATGCCTACCATCACGTGGCTGATCAGGAGACAGACATTTACTGGGGGGCCTATCTGGGGACGCCGGATGAAATCCTGATCAGCGGCAAGCTCAAAGACGTGGCCGATGAAATTGAGCGGGTGCGCAAGGCGGCGCGGTTGGCCAACGGGTGGATCATGGATACCTACCTGTTGCGCAAGCCTTGAACGCCGCCAACCGATTGATCAGTGTTCTTTGGCCTTTCTGATCCTGATCAAAATAAACAGCAGGATGCACAGCGCGAGCGGGGTCATGGCCAGCATGGCGTCCCGCGCGGAAATGTCCGCGCCCAGGGTATGCAGGCCCGAGTAGAACAGCTTGAACAGGCTCAGCAAATAATAGGTGATGGCGATAATCGACAAGCCTTCGACCGCACGCTGGATTTTGATTTGGGTATCGGCGCGAGCGTTCAGGCTGCTCAGGATTTCCGAGTTCTGTTCTTCCATTTCAACCTGCACCCGCGCCTGCAGCAGATCCCCGAGGTTGGCCACGCTTTTGGCCAGCTGCTCCAGGCGCTGTTCGGTGACGTCACAGTACCTGACGGTAGGTTTGAAGCGTCTTTCGATGAAGATCCCGAGTCGCTGGCAATCGCCCACGTGAGTTTCCCTGAGTTCGCCCAAACGCTCGAAAACCAGCTGGGCATACGCTTGGGTGGCGCTGAAGCGGTGTCGGGTTTTTGCGGTGCTGCTGACCACTTGCGCCGACAGACTGGCGATGTCGGTCAACAACGCTTTCGCATTGCCGGTATCGGGGCCGGCGTTACGTTCCGAAAGGTTGACCAATGTCTTGTCGAAGACGTTGAGCTGAGCGCTCAAGGTTTTCGCGGTGGTAAGGGAAAGCGACGCCATCATGCGGTAGGTTTCGATTTCCAGCAGGCGGCGGATCATCCGGCCTTGGCGATAGGCATTCAGGCGCTTGTTGACGAACAGGAAACGGTTAGTGCCGTCCTCGCTCAGGCGAAAATCGCTCCAGACCGTCGCATCGCCACCGCCTATGCATGAGCCGCAAGGGTCTTTGAATCCATAAGCCGACAGATCGCCGGAAAACGACGCATCGTTGCGCACCACAATCTGCACGGCGTTGATCACGTGCTGCATGAAGGGTTCGACGCGGTCCATCAAGGTCTTGGGGGGCTGGCTCCAGTCAGGCTCCTGACTGGAAGAAGGCACCACCAGTGTCAGCGTCAGGAACTCCGCGTGTCGCTCCCACTTCAAGGCATGCCCCTCCAGCCTGGTGATGCCCTGGGCCGCATCCGGGTCGACGGGGCCGGGGCAGCAGCGACTCAGCAGGGTGTCGCATTGCCCGTCATTAGCCAGAAACGCCAAATGAAACACGTGGGCGGGCTCGTCGAAATACAGCGAAGGGCGCGCGTGCAACTCATTGTGCAGGGTCAGTCTTTGCGGGTGCATGCTGTCGAGGCCATGTTGGAGTTGTTTGTTCTTGGGACTGGGTGACCCATTTTGGAGTCACATACAACTCCCCTCGCCACACGAGCCCGGCACGAGATGCACAACACAGTTGTGAACTATTCTTTCCCAAGTGGGCACCTTCAATGACGCCCACAGGGGATTGATATATATCAAGGCCCAAGAGACTTTAAGGAGGGAGTCTGGGCTGAAGCCGGGTTGCTGACCTGGCGAAAACGCCATCGCTGTCCGGAGTCAGATCATGAGCCAGTATCAACGGTTATTACTGATCATCAACCCGCTCCTGCGCCAGTCTCCCGCGCTCAACCATGCCGCTGCCGTGGCCAAGGCCAGCGGGGCGAGTTTGCATATTGCGGCGCTGATCCCCTCGTTGGACATTCTGTCGTTGCTCGAAGAGGGCGACCGGAAAGTGGCTCGGGCGAACTACCTGCAGGAACACCGCGACTGGCTCAAGGAACAGGCGGAAAAAATGCAGGGCAGGGGGATCGAGGTGACAACCGAGGTCGCCTGGGCCGACAACATGCGCCAGGACATCCTTGATCACGTCACGGAAATGCACCCCGATCTGTTGATCAAGCAAGTCCAGCATGAGCCAGTGCTCAAGCGCGCGTTCTTTACGCCGCTGGACTGGCGTTTGTTGCGCCATTGTCCGGTGCCGGTCTATCTGGTGGGCGCCGAAAGCCATGCCTTGCCGCAGAAGGTGGTGGCCGCGGTTGATGTTGGCGATACCGAGCCTTCGAACAGCGAACTCAATGACCGGATCATCCTGCRGGCGTCTGCCCTTGCGCTGCAATGCAATGCCGAGTTGCATCTGCTGTACGCGTGTGACATTCCGGCTGCTTTTCTGGCGGATCTGGGCGGTGGCCTGACGCTATCGGAGCTTACCCGGGAATTGCGCAAGGACCTGGAAACCTCATTCCTCAAGTTGGCCGCCCGGTTCGGCGTGCCCGCTGAATGCCGGCATTTCATCACAGGGCATCCGGTGTCGGCGCTGAGTGAGTTCGCCCACGAACACCAGATAGATGTGATCGTGATGGGTAGAACGCAATACGGCAGCCTGGAGAAACTGCTCGGCAGCACGACCGAACATATTCTGTACCAGGTGCCTTGCAGCGTTCTGGCGGTGTAGTCGCAAGCATCCTTGGCGAAATTGACTTGCCCGTTTCGGGGTTCCCGCCCCAGGGAGGTTTTCAGATGAATCACAGTCCTTCATTGCAAACCATCTTGCATGACCGGGTTGATGCCGGCCGAAGCCTGGTGGAGTCGCTGCTTAAATACGCCAAAAGAGCCGATGTCATCGTCCTCGCCTTGCCCCGTGGCGGCGTGCCGGTCGCCTATGAAGTGGCCACGGCCCTGGAGGTTCGCCTGGACCTGATGCTGGTCCGCAAGCTGGGCGTGCCGTCCCATCAGGAATTCGCCATGGGCGCTATCGCCAGCGGTGGGATTCAAATCGTCAATGACGATGCGCTGCGGGCTAACGGCATCGACCAGCGTACGCTCGACGCTGTGGTGGCGAAGGAAACGCAGGAAATGTTGCGTCGCGAGCAGCTATTCCGGGAATCCCGTGGGCCTTTGGCGCTCAAGGATCAAGTGGTGATTCTGATCGATGACGGCCTGGCGACAGGGGCCACGATGATGGCTGCGATACAGGCCGTGCGCCTGCAAGCACCATCACGCATCGTCGTCGCCGTGCCGGTGGCCCCCATGGAAACGGCAGAGGCACTGCGCGACGAAGTGGACGAGCTGATTTGCCCGCTCACCCCCGATTGGCTGGTATCAATCGGCTATTGGTACACGGATTTCTCTCAGACGTCGGATGAAGAGGTCATCGATCTTTTACATCGGGCCTGGCAGAGAGAATCAATGATGAAATGAGGCAAACTGCTGGCCCCCCGATCTTCGGTTCGTTGTCAAACTTGCTTTCTTTTCAGCAGGTTAGGCATTGGCGATATGCGGACTTTGGTATGGATGACTGCAACGTTTGTCCTGGTGGCTATTTCGTTTGGAGCCCAGGCAAAGGAACTGAGCAAGAACTCTCGCTATGTATGCAGCTGGGGCTCGGAAATAGCCGAGGGCGCGCAAGCCTCGAAACTTTCCGGGCTTACGCTTTACGGAGCACGCAAGAAGCTGCAATCGCGCAAGTTTCCCCGGCCGTGGATGCGCATGACGGCCATGGGCATCACGGAGCAAACCTATAACAGCCCTTCGCGTCTCAAGCCTGCCGGCATCAAGCAAACGTATTATGAGCAATGCATCCGGCATGAGTTGGCGCAACGGTAAACCGCCGGTCGCAGGGGCCGTTCCTACGACCCCATCCCTCCCGCACAGCCTTGCGAATCCCCTCCAGCAACATCGCAAACGCCGGGTTGTCTACAGATCGCATTGCGGCCAATGACTGGTCATGCATTATCCGGCGCCTCACGAAACCGTTGTGCAAGGCGATCCGCAAACGGATAGAACGAAAACCAGGGCCTGGCTTCGTCGATCACCCGCAGGAATGACGGTCGCTGGATCAACCGGTCGAAATAGGCGCTCAAGTGCTGGTAGTCGTCGGGGAACGGCACCAGTGTGCAGGCATAGAACAGCGCCGGGGCGGCGGCACAATCGGCCAGGCTGAAGTCCGGGCTGGCCACCCAGATCCTGGACGCCATTCGGCGCTCGAGCATGCTGTACGCCGTCGCAAGTGTGGCCCGTTCCCTGGTCAAATCACCGTTGGTCGCGTGTAGTCGATCACTGACAATCTGTTGGACCGGCGTTTGTAGATAATTGTCGAAAAACCGGTCCCATAAGCGCACCTCCAACGCGGTCTCCCAATCGTCCGGAACCAGGCGCTGTTCACCTGGATACAGGCGATCCAGGTACTCGATGATGACGCTGGACTCCGGCAGATTACGTTGACGAGCATGATCGCGAAGTACCGGGAATTTTCCGATTGGCCACAATGCCTGAAGCTCTGCGCGGTCGGCGGCGTCCGTGAGATCGATGATTCTTCTGTCGAACTCGATGCCGTTTTCGTAAAGCGCGATGAGCACTTTGTGGCAGTACGACGACAGCGGATGGTAGTAAAGCGTTAGCGACATTTTTCAACTCCTTGTTGGGCAGATGAAAAGGGTGGGGCAATCAACAAGCATAGGCTGATGCCGGCGAAGCGTCTGGGCAGATGCTTTCGAGCTTGTGAGCTTGCACACGGGAGAATTCCTGCTTAACTGGAAACCGCTGGTCGGGTTGTGACTCATTGGTCATGGCGTTCATCTCAGCGCCCTTGTACCGTTGTCGCTGGTTTGTGCTGTCAGGCTTGTCCGGAGGAAGCCGGACAGTCGACCACGCTGTGTGTCTGGTCCAATTTGTTCAAGGAATAGAATGAAATGATGCCGAAAACTGCCATCGTCGAGATTGGTAAAAAGTACAAGGTTTATACCGAGCACTATCTCAACGCCGCTGCTGACAAGACGATCATTCTGGTCAATGGCTCGCTGGCAACGACCGCATCCTTTGCGCAAACGGTGCGTTACCTGCGGCCACGCTTCAATGTGGTCCTCTACGATCAGCCCTACGCCGGTCAATCGAAACAACACAACCGGCATGACCAACCGATCCGCAAGGAAGACGAGGCCGAAATACTGCTGGAGTTGATCGAGCACTTTCGCGCCCAGCATGTGCTGTCCTTTTCCTGGGGTGGCGCGGCGACCTTAGTAGCGCTGGCCCAGCGGCCCCGCCGGATCGAAAAGGCGGTGATCAGTTCATTCGCCGCGCGGATCAACACACCGATGCGTGAGTATCTGGAGAGCGGGCGGCACTTTCTCCATGCCTGCGATCGACGCAACGTCGGGCGTTTGATCAACAGCACGATCGGCAAACACCTGCCGTCGCTGTTCAAGCGTTTCAATGAGCGCCATGTCAGCAGCCTGGACGAACACGAATACCGGCAGATGCATTTTCACGTCAATGAGGTGTTGACCCAGGACACTCACTGCTACGTGTCTTGTGCCGATGCCATCGAAGTCCCGCTGCTGTTTATCAACGGTGAATGGGACGAGTACACCTCGGTGGAAGACGCCCGTCTGTTTGCGGCGCATACCCCCAAGGCGCAGTTTCAGACCATCGAGAACACCGGGCATTTCCTCGACATGGAACACCCCACGGCCTGGCATGACACGCAGCGAGCCTTGCTGGGCTTTCTGCAGCCGCCAGTCGTGAAGACGCCAAGCCAGCCACGCAATCCGGCTTTCAGCGGCAAATCGTCAGTGATTCCGCCCCTGCAATCAGCTAACTGGCTGCGGCCTTAACTGACGCAGCAACTCGATTTGATCCGCAGGGACCAGCGTGCGCAGGGCTTTATACAGTGCGCGGGTCTCTAGCAGGTTCCAGACCCGCAGCATGGTTTCCAGGGCGTCCAATGGCTTGCTGATGAAGTCCTTGGCGCCCAGGGCCAGCGCGCGCAGGCGGGTATCGCGGGTGGCGTCGGCGGTGAGCACGAGGATCGGCAGGTATTCGCCGGCCGGAATGCGCCGGTTGAGCTGTTCGAGCACGGCAAAGCCGTCGAACTCCGGCATGTGCAGGTCGAGAATCACCAGGTCCGGCTCGAAGCTGTTGAACAGGTCCAGGGTTCGCAGCGGCTGGGTGCTGCTCAGTACATTGGTCAGGCCTTCGCGGACCAGCAACTGCTCCATCAAATCGAGGTTGGGTCGTTGGTCGTCGATGATCAGAATGCGCAGGTCGGTGTTCACACGGGCTCCGGTAGGTGCTGGTCAAGATGGGCGAGGAATGAAGGAATATGAATCGGCTTGGTCAGCACCGCGGTCGCTCCTGCTTCCAGCAAGGCCTGGTGAGTGAGGTCGCTGGCATCGGCGGTGATCATCAGCACGGGCGTGGCGCGGGTGCTGGAGGACAGACGCAAGCGCTGCAGAACGTTGAAACCGTCAAGATCCGGCAGCGCCACATCCAGCAAAATCAGCTGCGGCGCATGTTGCCGGGCCAGGTCCAGGCCCATTTGCCCCTGCATGCTTGAGAGCAACTGGATGTGTGGCCGTCGCTGCAGCAGGGTTTCGATCAGGGCCAGGCTCGACAGATTGTCTTCGATGCACAGCACTTTGCCCTGGTAATCGGGGGCGGCGAGGGCGGGCGTTGCGGTTGGCGGGCTGATCAGTGCCGCTGGTGGCTCAGTGGTTGACGGCAATCGCTCGAAGGGTAGCTCCAGGGTGAAACTGGAGCCGTTGCCGGGTTGGCTTTTGACGGTCAGGCTGCCGTTCATCATTTCCAGAAGACTTTTGCTCAACGCCAGGCCGAGGCCCGTGCCTTCAACGTTCGGGTCGGTCTCCAGGCGTTCGAACGGCTTGAACAGTTGGTCCTGCCGATCAGCTGCAATGCCCTTGCCGGTATCGCAGACCGATACTGCAATTCGTTGTTGATGAACCCTGACCTCAATGTGCACCTGACCCTGGGGCCGGTTGTATTTGATCGCGTTGGACAACAGGTTCAGCAGCACCTGAACCAGCCGTTGCCGATCGGCGACGATCCCGCTGTCGGCGGCCAGCATCGGCAGTTCCACCAGTTGAATGCCGGCGTCGCAGGCCATGGGCGACACCAGCGTCAGGGCTTCTTGCAGCACCACCGCCAGGGGCACAGCCTCAACGTTGAGCGGCAGCCGCCCGGCTTCGATCTTGGCGATGTCCAGCACTTCGTTGATCAGGGTCAGCAGGTGTTGCCCGGCCCGCAGGATGTGACCGATCTGCGCCCGCTGCCCTTTGGGCGAATCCATATCCAGCAGTTGCGCGAAGCCGAGAATCGAGTTGAGCGGAGTACGCAGTTCGTGGCTCATGCGCGACAGAAACTCGCTTTTGGCGCGGCTGGCGCGTTCCGCTTCTTCCCGCGCAGTACTTAGCGCGATCTCGGCAACACGGCGATCGGTGATGTCGCGGGTGATCTTGGAGAACCCGCGCAGGGCGCCACTGCTGTCGTACTGGGCGGTAATCACCACACTGGCCCAGAAGCGGCTGCCATCCTTGCGGCAACGCCAGGCCTCCTCCATGTAATGACCATTGCGTGTGGCCTCGCGCAGCGCCATGTCGGGATGCTGCGGACATTCTTGCGGCAGATAAAACACCGAGAAATGCTGGCCGACGATCTCCTGTTCGGTGTAGCCCTTGATCCGTTCGGCGCCGGCATTCCAACTGGTGACGAAGCCGCGTGTGTCGAGGGCGAAGATACCGTAGTCCTTCACCCCGTCGATGATCAGCCGCAAGCGTTCTTCGTTGTCGCGCAAGGCTCGTTCGCGTTCGGCCAGTAACAGCCCGGCCTCGACCAGGCGCGTGCCCAATTGACCGATCTCATCGTTCTCCGGCGGTTGCGGCAATAACGGCTGACCGAGTGCCAGCCGTTGGGCGTTACGCTGAACCTGCTGCACCCGGGCGACGATGCCTTTGGACAGAAACAGCACCGCGACAATGGCGCCGAACAACCCGCAAACAGCGGCCAGCAAGGTGGAGAACAACAGGCGCTGTCGAGTGGAGGCCGCCGCTGCGGTGCGCTCGGCCAGCAGGGTGTCCTCAAGCGTGCGCATGGCGCTGATGCGTTCGCGTAATTCGTCGAGGACATGTTTGTTGTTGATCAGGATCGTGGTGATCGACTCTGGGGTTGCGTTGCGATCATCGAGCAGTTCAACCAGACCTTCGACCTTGGTGTCGATCAGCGGCGTGATCGCCTCCAGATGTTTACGCACCCGCTGATCGCGAACGTTGCGGTCGAGCCGCTGCAGGGCCGATTCGATCAAGGGCTTGGCTTGCCGGTAACCTGGCAGGAAATCCTCGCGATGGGTCAGCAGATAGCCGCGCACGCTGGCGGCGGCCTCGGCGAGCAGGGTGTGCACCGCCTGAATATCGCCTTGCACCAGCAGCACGCGGCGCACGTCTTCTTCCGCGCGCGCGGTCTGCCGTTCGGTGGTGTAGATCAGCACCAGCGAGAGCAACAGAATCACCAACGGCAGGGAAATCACCACGAGGGCTTTGCCGCGTAACGGCAGATCGGCCCAGCGGCGGGCGTTTGACGCTTTCATGACTGGGTCACCAGACCCAGCGCAATACCACGCACAGCGGCCTGGGTGCGGTCGGCGGCGCCGAGTTTGCCGATGACCCGTTCCACATGGGCTTTGGCCGTGCCGGTGGTGATGCCGAGTTTTGCACCGATTTCACGGTTGCTCATGCCGCTGGCCACCAGCCCCAGCACCTGGCGTTCCCGTGGGGTCAGGGTTACGGGGGCGGCGCCGCTGGCGTTGCGCTCGGTCAGGCGGCGCAGCAACTGCGCGCTGACTGAACTGTTGAGGGCCTGCTCGCCGGCGGCGACACGTTGCAAGGCGTCGATCACTTCGTGGCGACTGGCATCCTTGAGCAGATAGCCCACAGCACCGGCGTTCATGGCGGCTTCAAGGTGATCGGGGCTGTCGTCCATGGTGAACATCATCACTTTCAGGCTCGGCAGGCGCTCTTGAAGCAGGCGTGCGGCGCCCAGCCCGTTGAGCACCGGCATGCGGATGTCGAGGATGACGATGTCGGGCAAAAGACGTTCACATAAGTCCAGTGCTTGCTGGCCATTGCACGCCTGGCCGACCACTTCGAATTGCGTCAGGCCGGCGAGCAACGAGACGAAGCCGGTGCGCGTGACTTCATGGTCGTCCGCGACCACCAGTCGTATAACGTCAGTCATTGAGGGGTTCCATTCAGGCCGGAGGGGACGGTGGCGCGCAGTTGCGTTCCGCCGTGCGCATGGCTGATGCAGGTGAACTCGCCGCCCAGCAGGCTCGCGCGTTCCTGCATCGCGGCAAGCCCCAGGTGCCGGGCGCCGCAGGTATCGAGGGGTTGTTCCATGGCAAAGCCCTGGCCGTTATCGTCCACCCGCAGCGAGGCGTGTCCGTCATGCAGTTGCAGCGCCAGCACGACGTGGCTGGCCTGCGCATGTTTGAGAATATTGTTGATGCCTTCCTGGGCGATCCTGAACAGGGCGATCTCCACCTGGCTGGGCAAACGTGCTTCGCAACGTGCACTCCAGTTCACTTTGATCCCGGCCTCGCGCAGGCGATCGGCCTCTTTGTCGACCGCTTTCAGCAAGCCAAAGTCGTCGAGCACCGTCGGACGCAGGCCACGGATCAATTGCCGGCCTTCACCGACGCAATGCTGGGCCAGTTGAAGAATCGTCTGTAAGTCCGCACTGAGTTCGTCGGGCAATGGCGGGCAGCGACCGGCAAAACCTTGCAGGCGTTGATGCAGCCCGGCGAGGGTTTGTGCCAGGCCGTCGTGCAGGTCGTAGGCCATGCGTTTGCGTTCGTCTTCCTGTGCCCGGAACAGTCGGTGGACCAGATCGGACATGGTGCGCTCGCGGGCCACCAATGCGTCGAGCAAGCGCTGGTTTTCCAGGTGCGCGGCGAGCAGGGTGGCGAGCAGTTGCAGGGATTCGAGGTCTTCGGTGTCCGGTGCGCTGATGCTGACGCTGTTGGCCAGCACCAACGCACCGAAGGCGGCACCATCGCCACCGCGTAAAGGCACCCGCAACACATTGGGCAGATCCGCGCTCGGCTGTTCCTGCCATTGCGGTGCGCACATCGCGGTGTCGGCGAGGTGCTCGAGGCTGTGCAAACGATCGCGGCTGCCGTGACTGGCGGTGGTCCGGACCTGCGCATCCACGTCCCATTCCAGCAGTAGCGCGTGGTCCATGGCCAGGAAGGCGCAGGCCCGTTGCAGCACCCGTTGGCGCATGGCCTCGGGAGCCAGTTGGGTCAGCTCCTGGCCGGTATCCACCAGCAGCCGCAGCCGCGCGGCGCGACTTTGCGACTGCCGATATTGAGTGCGAATGGCCAGGGCGCTACCGGGGTCATGATCAGGGTTTTGCATGGGGGCAGGTTCCGGCGCCGGCACGCCCGTTCGGGCAGGGGCGTTATTAAACCTTGTTAGCGGGGCAGGGCGCTATCTGCCGAATGGCATAGGCAGATGGCTCCGGTTGGCCGATGGCGGGCCGCGTTCAGGGCGGCACAGTGTGCCCATCGACCATCATTGGAATAGCGCAATGAAATTCAAGACCTCGACCATCGCCCTGTTATTCGCCCTGACCGCCCCGTTGGCTCAGGCGTTGGAAGCGGTGCCTTACGTTTACAGCAGCGTGGCGCAGCAACCGACCAGCGCGAAGGATCGTGAAATCGCCGCCCTGTTTGACCATTGGAACAGCGCGTTGAAGAGTGGCAATGTTCAGAGCGTGGTCGACCTGTATGCGCCGAACGCGGTGCTGCAACCGACGGTTTCCAATCAGGTGCGCACCACGCCGGCACAGATCAAGGACTACTTCGATCACTTCATGGCGCTCAAGCCGGTAGGGCTGATCAACTTCCGTGAGATCCGCCCATTGGGCGCCAACGTGGCCATGGACAGTGGCGTCTACACCTTTACGTTGACCGAAGCCGATGGCAAGACCCGTCAGGTGCAGGCGCGTTACACCTTCGTTTATGAGCAGGTGGGCGGTCAGTGGAAGATTCTCAACCACCACTCTTCGGCGATGCCGCAAACGCAGGTGTTGCACGCGGGGAAATAAAAAGAGGATGTGCCAGACCGACACGGCCCACTGTAGGAGCGAGGCTTGCCCGCGAAGGCGTTCTCAAGTACGCCAAAAGCTTCGCGGCAAGCCTCGCTCCTACAGGTTGATCTGCCCCCAAAAGTTGGACACCAATCCTGATTGTGGGGTCAGATCAATGCTCAGTTCAACGCCAGATCGTCCTCAGGCTGCTGCCCGCGAGCCTGTGCCGCGCGTTGCAACCGGCTGGCGATCAAGGTGTTCTTCAACAGATAGGCAATGGTCATCGGCCCGACGCCACCGGGAACCGGGGTGATCGCGCTGGCGACGGTGCGGGCGCTGGCGTAGTCGACATCGCCCACCAGACGGTTGCCGAACTCGCTGGTGATGCGGTTGATGCCGACATCGATCACCACCGCGCCGGGCTTGAGCCAACTGGCATCGATCAACGTTGGCCGGCCCACCGCGGCGACCACGATATCCGCCAACCGGCACAACGCCGGGGCATCGACGCTGCGCGAGTGCACCACGCTGACCGAACAATTGGCCTGCAGCAGCAAGGTCGCCATCGGTTTTCCGACGATGTTCGACCGGCCGATGACCACCGCGTGCAAGCCACTCAAGTCATCACCGCAGGTTTCGTGCAACAGACGCATGCAGCCGCTGGGCGTGCACGGAGTCAGCACTTCGATGCCTTGCACCAGCCCGCCAACGTTTTCCCGGTGAAAACCGTCCACGTCCTTGATCGGGTCGATGGCATGAATCACTGCCTGCTCATCGATAGGGGCCGGCAAGGGCAGTTGCACCAGGATGCCGTTCACCGTGGGATCGGCATTGAGTTGTGCAATCAGTTCCAGGACCTGGGCCTGGCTGGCGGTTTCCGGCAGGCGGTATTCCAGGGAGCGGATACCGACTTCCTTGGCGCGCAGCAGTTTATTGCGCACATACACATGGCTGGCCGGGTCGTCGCCGACCAACAAGACCGCCAGGGCGGGGTAGATCTGTTGGCCAGCCAGGGCCAGAACCTCTTCCCGGACCTCATCGAGAACCTTGGCAGAAATGGCTTTGCCGTCGATATCGCGGGCAAATGTGGGGGTGCTGCTGATCAAGAGAGTCACCGTTGTCTTGATTGAATGGGGGTGAAGTGATCATCGCGGCGTCTTCACGCGCCGATGATCCATCAGAGACATGCAGGCAAGGGTGCTCAGGCTATCAGGTGAGGGCAGGCATACGCCACCGGAACACCAGCCTGCGATCAGACAGGCTGGGATCGAACTCTCAATGCATCTTGCTGTGATCAGGCATGCCGAGCGCCTGAGTCTCGGCGTCAACGGTGATCGTCTCTTTTTCGCCCTTGGCGTTTTCCACGGTCAGGGTCAGGGGCACTTTGCCGCCTTCCTTAACCTGGGCCGTCAAATCCATCAACATGATGTGATAGCCATGGGGATCGAAGCTTACCGGTTTGCCGGCCGGCAGCGCGACGGACTCGACCTGGCTCATGCTCATCACATCGTCTTTCATGCTGGATTGGTGAATTTGCACGGTGTTCGCTACCGGCGACTGCACGCTGAGCAGTTTGCTATCGCTGTCGGCCTGCAGGGTCATGAAGGCGCCGGTCGAATGCTGACCAGCCACCGTCGCGCGGACCCAGGCGTCGCTCACCTGGGTTTGAGCGGACACCTGCCAGGCCATGCCAATCAGGGAAAGACCCAGGACCAGTTGTTTGATACCCAGCTGTTTAATACGTGGTGCGCAAATCGAAGTCATCAGCAGACCTCCATGACGGTGAGCAGGTCTTCTGCACACTCTTTAGCGGTAAGGGACGCGGACAGCCCCAGGCGCAAATTGCCTCGGGAGTCGAAAACGAAGCTGGTCGCGGTATGGGAGAGGGTATAGGTCGAACCGCTCGGGATCTTTTCATAGAACACACCGAACTCCTTGGCGGTGGCGGCGGTTTCTTCCAGCGTACCGTACAGCGCCTCGAAACTCGGATCGAAGGCCTTGACGTAAGCGTCGAGCATTTGCGGCGTATCGCGCTCGGGGTCCAGGGTGATGAAGATCACTTGCAGGCGTTCGCCATCGCGGCCCATCAGTTTTTTCGCCTGTGCCGCACGGGCCAGCGTCGTCGGGCAGACCGCCGGACATTGGGTGAAACCGAAGAAAACCATCGGCATCAGGCCCCGATAGCTGGTCAGCATCCGGGATTCGCCCTGGGCGTCCTTGAGCTTGAAGGTACGCCCCATGATCTTGTCACTGAGGTCCTTGCCGTACTTGAACGACAGCTTGCTGCTGTCATCGCAGCCAGCGAGCAGGCCGAGGCTCAGCAGGCTCATGCCGCGCAGGACCGTGCGACGGGTATACAACGTACTCATGAACAAAAGCATCCTGTGTAGCGACCGGGAATCTACAGTGGCTGATCAATCAGACGAAAAAAAGCGCATGGATGTTAACAAACTGTTGCCCTGTGACGCTTAATCGATGGCTTGGCGGCATGCGCCAAAAGGTCGCGGCCTCGATATATCTGAAAATACAAATACGCGATGCTGCTGAAGGCAACGCTTACCCGGGCCGGTAAGTTGAGCAGCGACGAGCCGCAATTACTGATTTGACGACTGCTGCGCAGCCGAACGCAGCCTCGCAGGCTCGGCAGCTGCTACAGATCGGCATTGACGCTTGCCCGAATGGCACCGGGAAATGCCCGGCAGGGTGTAGCGCATGCACTTTTAAAGAGCCATGCCTGACAACATGCACCAGTGCGAAGCGGTTTCCTGAGCTGTTCCTTCCTTCAGTCCCAACGTCCGCCCACCCGCTCGCGGGGGCCTGCAAAGTTGACTCGCGCCTGATGAGACCCGCCCGGGGCGCGGTCTTTATCAAACTCTCCCATCGTTCAGCCGTCGGTTTTCCAGAACTGAGGAAGTCATGCGCTACGGACTGGCACAAAGGCTGCATTCTCCCTTCAGCCTCATCTGAAAAAGAGGGGCAGCCCACTCGATCAACGAAGATCGACCGGCCGGGCAGGTCGTGGGCAACATCGGTGGATCAGGCGAAGGCGCCAGGTCGAACACCGCGAAGAACAGGCAAAGACGCCTGAAACCGAGAGGTTTCAGGCGTTTTTTTTGCTTTTTTATCCGTGATTGGCTTTGGCTGGGTGCTTACTATGAATTCCAATGTTGCCGCATTGAACAAACTGCAAACGCTGATCGTGATCGGCAATGGCATGGTCGGACATCATTGTGTCGAGCAGCTCATCGAGCGCGGCGCCCTCGACCATTACCGCCTGCATGTCTTCAGCGAAGAGCCGATGCGTGCCTACGATCGTGTGCATCTGTCCGAGTATTTCGGCGGTCGCGATGCCGAATCGCTGGCCCTGGGCGAAGCCTCCCTGTATCAAACGCCGGGCGTCACCCTGCATTTGGGTGTGCCGGTGCTGGAAATCGACCGCGCCCGGCGCCAGGTGATTACCGCGCAAGGTTGCGTCGCCTACGACAAACTGGTTCTGGCCACCGGCTCTTATCCTTTCGTGCCACCTATTGAAGGTGCCGAAGGCGACTCGCGCCTGGTGTATCGCACTCTTGAAGACCTCGACGCGATTCGTGCTGCGGCGGCCAATGCCCGGCGTGGCGTGGTGGTCGGCGGTGGCCTGCTCGGTCTGGAGGCCGCCAACGCCCTGAAAAGCCTGGGCCTGGAAGCCCATGTGGTGGAGTTCGCCCCGCGCCTGATGCCGGTGCAGCTGGACGAGCAGGGCGGTCTGGCGCTGAAGGCGCAAATCGAGCGGCTCGGTGTGGGTGTGCACCTGTCCCGTGGCACGCAGTCGATCAGTGCCGGCGAGCAGTACCGCTACCGGATGAATTTTGCCAACGACGAATTTCTTGAAGCCGACCTGATCGTGTTCTCCGCCGGCATCCGTGCGCAAGATGCATTGGCCCGCCAATGCGCGCTGGACATTGGTCCTCGCGGCGGCGTGGTGATCGACGACCAGTGCCTGACCAGCGACCCGAACATCTACGCCATCGGCGAGTGTGCCGCCTGGAATGGCAGCCTCTTCGGCCTGGTCGCCCCCGGTTACCAGATGGCCCGTGGCGTGGCGTCGCTGCTGTGCAATCAAGCCGCCGAGCCGTTCCAGGGCGCCGACATGTCGACCAAGCTCAAACTGCTCGGTGTTGACGTCGGCTCCATCGGCGATGCCCATGCCCAGACACCGGGCGCGCGCAGTTATCAGTTCATCGATGAAGCGACGGCCAGCTATCGCCGCCTGGTGGTGGATGCCGACAGCAAGCGTGTACTTGGCGCAGTGTTGGTCGGCGACAACAGCTATTACGACACCTTGCTGCAATACATGCAGRACGGCATTGCCTTGCCGTCGGAACCGGCCAGCCTGATTCTGCCGTCGTCCGCCGGCACGCCAACCCTGGGCCCGGGCGCGTTGCCCGAGTCGGCAACGGTGTGCTCGTGCCATAACGTCACCAAGGGCTCGATCTGCTCGGCCATCGATGGCGGCTGCACCGACCTGGGCCTGCTCAAGTCGCAGACCAAGGCGTGCACCGGTTGCGGCGGTTGCGCGGGGCTGCTCAAGCAAGTCTTCGAGCATGAACTGATTGCCCGTGGCGTCAGCGTCGACAAGAGCCTGTGCGAACACTTCGCCTACACCCGCCAAGAGCTTTATGCGCTGGTGCGGGTAGAAGGGGTGATCACTTTCGAAGAGCTGCTGGCCAAGCACGGCCGTGGACACACCGGTTGTGACGTGTGCAAACCGGCGGTGGGCTCGATCCTCGCCTCGTGCTGGAACCAGCCGATCATGGACGCCTCGCTGGTGCCGTTGCAGGACACCAACGATACCTTCATGGCCAACATGCAGAAAAACGGCACCTATTCGGTCGTGCCGCGCATTGCTGGCGGTGAGATCACTGCCGACAAACTGATCGCGATCGGCGTGGTGGCGAAGAAATACGACCTCTACACCAAGATCACCGGCGGCCAGCGGATCGACCTGTTCGGCGCGCAGTTGCATCAGTTGCCGGACATTTGGTCCGAGCTGATCGAGGCCGGTTTCGAAACCGGGCACGCCTACGGCAAGTCGACCCGTACCGTGAAGTCTTGCGTGGGCAGCACCTGGTGCCGTTACGGCGTGCAGGACAGCGTGAAAATGGCCCTGACCCTCGAAGATCGCTACAAAGGCCTGCGCTCGCCGCACAAGCTCAAGTTCGCCGTCTCCGGTTGCACCCGTGAATGTGCCGAGGCGCAGAGCAAGGACGTGGGCGTGATCGCTACCGAGAACGGCTGGAACCTCTATGTGGCCGGCAACGGCGGCATGCGTCCGCGTCACGCCGAGTTGTTCGCCACCGACCTGGACGATGCAACCCTGATCCGTTACATCGACCGTTTCTTGATGTTCTACATCCGCACCGCCGATAAATTGCAGCGCACCTCGGTGTGGCGCGAAAGCCTGGAGGGCGGGCTGGATTACCTCAAGGACGTGATCATCAACGACAGCCTGGGGCTTGGCGCAGAACTTGAGTCGCAGATGCAACTGGTGGTCAACCGCTACGAATGCGAATGGGCCAATGCCCTCAAAGACCCGGAAAAACTCAAGCGCTTCCGCACCTTCGTCAACGATAAACGCCCGGACCCGGACATTCATTTTGTCCAGGAGCGCGGTCAGCGCCGGCCGATCATGGCCGCCGAACTCAACCTTATCCCTGTCACCGAGGAGAATGCCTGATGAGCCAGTCCAATACCCAGCGTGTCGATGCCCTTGCCACCGCAGCCAATGCCCAAGCCTGGCAGGCGGTGTGCAGCCAGCAGGATCTGGTCAGCAACTCCGGCGTTGTCGTCTGGCTCGACGGCGCCCAGGTCGCGCTGTTCTACCTGCCACAAGCCGAAGGCCGCACCCTCTACGCCATCGACAACCATGATCCGCAATCCGGCGCGAACGTCATTGGCCGCGGACTGATCGGCAGTCTCAAGGGTGATCTGGTGGTGGCGTCGCCGATCTACAAGCAGCATTTCCGTCTTGAAGACGGCAGCTGCCTGGAGTACCCGGAACAGCGCCTGCGGGTGTGGCCGGTGCGCTTGAACGCCGGCGTCGTGGAAGTCGCGGCGGCTTGACCGTCGCCCTGGACCGTATCGGAGAACGTTGATGAAAACAGCCGCACAGTTGCTGAAACTGAAGATCGTGCAAAACCAGCAGGTGCACAGCATCGCACCGGATCAGATGGTGCTCGACGCCCTGAAAATGATGGCCGAGAAGAACGTCGGCGCGCTGCCCGTGATCGAAGAAGGGCAGGTGGTCGGCGTCATCAGCGAGCGCGACTATGCGCGCAAGGTGGTGCTACAGGGGCGTTCTTCGGTCGGCACGCCGGTGCGCGAGATCATGAGCGCACCGGTGGTGACTGCCGACAGTTTGCAGAGCATCGAGCGCTGCATGGAGGTCATGACCGACAGTCATTTGCGTCATCTGCCGGTGCTGGAAGGCGGGGAACTGATCGGGCTGCTGTCGATCGGCGATCTGGTCAAGGAAGCCATCGTCGAGCAGGCCGATTTGATACGGCAACTTGAGCACTACATTCGCGGGCATTGAGCCCGCGCATACCGTAGGTCGCAAAAATCGGCTGGCGTGGAAATAAACCTAAGTAACCGGTTGGAACAGTCGATAACCCCAACAGTAGGCAATTAGCCGACCACGCACCTGCCGACAGGGGAACCATCGAGTGTCCATAAAATTACGTTTGATCTTGTTGATCGGCACTGGCTTGCTCACCGCCCTGATCGTGAGTCTGGTCAGCTATGTGGGTAACACCCGGATGGCTGAAGCGGTGAGTGACAACGAGGTCAGTATGACCGCGCTGCGCAACCACCTCGAAGCCGACATGATGCACGACGCACTGCGCGCCGATGTGCTGTCGGCGATGCTGGTAGGGTTGGGCAAGAGCCCCAGCAGCAAGGCCGAGGTGCGCAGTTCACTCAATGAGCATGCCGCGCATTTTCGCGAGATGCTCGGTGACAACCTCAAGCTGCCGGTCAACGACACCCTCAAGGCCGCGCTGGACAAGATCAAGCCAAGCCTCGATACGTACATCAGTGCCGCCGAGCGCATTGTCGGGCTGGCGCTGGATAATCCTGATTCCGCACAACAGCAACTGGGCACGTTCAATAACGCGTTCAGCCAACTGGAAAGCCAGATGGCCACCCTCAGTGAGCTGATCGAAACCAACACTCAACAGACCAGCGCGGGCACTCGGCAAACCATCAGCAGTGCCAACTTCACCCTCGGTGTCGTACTCATTGCCAGCTTGTTGCTGCTGCTCGCCCTGGGACGCTCGGTCATCCTGAGCATCATGGGGCCGTTGCAGATCGCCAGCCGGATTGCCGACAGCATCGCCCATGGCAACCTGAGCGAGCCTATCGTCGAGCCCACCCGCAAGGATGAAGCCAGCACCTTGATTCGCAGCCTGGCAACCATGCAGCGCGACCTGCGCGGCATGATCGAAGTGGTTCGCAGCAACGCCCACGGCGTAAGTGGCATGAGCCAGCGGTTGAGCAGCGGTTGCCATCAGGTCGCGGGCAGCAGCCAGCAGCAAAGCGTTGCCGCCAGCACCATGGCCGCGGCGGCCAGCGAAATGACTGCGAGCATCGAGGAAATCACCCGGCATGCCGAGCGTGCACTGAACATGGCCAACCAGGCCGAGGAACTGGCCAAGGACGGCGGTCGGGTGATTCATCAAGTGGTCAGCGACATGGACGGGATTGCCCGTTCGGCGCAGCAGTCGGCCCAGGTGATCCGCACCCTGGACAAGGAGTCCGAGGGGATTTTCAGCATCATTCAGGTGATCAAGGGCATCGCCGATCAAACCAACCTGTTGGCGCTTAACGCCGCCATCGAGGCCGCCCGTGCCGGTGAGCAGGGCCGTGGTTTCGCTGTCGTCGCCGATGAAGTGCGTAGCCTGGCGGGCCGCACCAGCGCCTCCACCCAGGAAATCGCCACCATGGTCGCGCGTATCCAGCAAAGCACCCGCGAGGCGGTCAGCAGCATGGAGGCGGGCGTCGCGCAGGTCGACAAGGGCATGGCGGTGACTGCCGACGTCGAGCGCGCCATCCGCGAAATCCTCCAGGCCACGCTCAATACCACGGAGCTGGTCAATGACATCAGCCGCACGATCGGCGAACAGAGCCTGGCCAGTAACGAAATCGCACATCAGGTGGAAATGATTGCCGGCATGTCCGAAGGCAACAGCAAGGTGATCAACCAGACCGCCTCGACCACCGATGAACTGTCCAGCCTGGCCGGACAGCTCTCGCAGTCGGTGGATCGGTTTCGCCTTTGAGGCATTGGCTGGCCCTATTATCAGGGCCAGTCAGCTCATCCAGTTGCCGCCATCGACGTTATAGGTCTGCGCCACGATGTAATCGCTTTCGGCCGATGCCAGGAAGATCGCCATGCCGACAAGGTCATCCGCCGTGCCCATGCGCCCGTACGGCACTTCCTGTCCCGCCAGTTTTTTCTTTTCCCCGAGCGGGCGGTTTTCATAGCGGGCAAACAGCGCGTCGACGCCGTCCCAATGCTCGCCGTCCACCACCCCCGGCGCGATGGCGTTCACGTTGATGCGATGGGGAATGAGATTGAGACCGGCCGATTGCGTGAGGCTGATCACCGCCGCCTTGGTCGCGCAATACACCGCGACCAGCGCTTCACCGCGCCGACCGGCCTGGCTGGCCATATTGATGATCTTGCCACCATGGCCCTGGCGAATCATCTGCTTGGCCGCGGCCTGCAGTGTGAACAGGGTGCCGGAAACGTTGATCGAGAACAGCCGTTCGTAGCTGTCGCGAGAAATCTCTGTGATCGGCGCGAGATCAAACAGCGCCGCGTTATTGATCAGGATGTCGAGCTTGCCTGTGGTGGCGATCACCGTGGCGATGGCAGCGTCGATGGATTGCTGATCGGTCACGTCCATCTCGACCGCATAGGCATTGGGCCCCAACTCGGTTGCCGTGGCTTGGGCACGTTCCAGGTTGATGTCGGCGATCGCGACCGTAGCGCCTTCGCGGATATAGGCTTGCGCGAACGTCCTGCCTATTCCTCTGGCGGAACCGGTAATCAGGGCGCTTTTTCCTTCTAGACGTTTCATTGTTCCCATCCAATCGTAAGAGCTAAAGAGTTGCCCGTTGAGGGCATTAAAAATGGTCGTTAGTCTGCGAAGCCCCCGCAGTGATCGCGCCACGCCGTTGTTACTTGGGATAACCGGCGCGCTTCATTTCGCGTTCGGTGCTTTGCTGCGCGGAGGCCAGGGCCTGTTCCACTGGCATCTGCCCGGTGAGCGCCGCGGATACCAGTTTGCCGACCGACGTGCCAATCGCCTGGAATTCGGGAATGGTCACGTACTGAATACCGACGTAGGGCACGGGCTGGACTGATGGGTGCGCCGGGTCGGCGTTCTGCATCATTTTCAGCGTGACACCGGCGAAGGGCGCAGCCTGCAAATAGGCGTCGCTGTAGGTCGACATGCGGGTGCCCGGTGGTACGTTGCTGATGCCATCCGTCTTGGCAACCAGTTGGATGTATTCCCTGGAGGTGGCCCAGGTCACAAAGGCTTTGGCGGCTTCCTTGTGTTTGGATGTCGCCGGGATGGCCAGTGACCAGGCATAGAGCCAGGACGAACCCTTGTCGGTGACTTCTGTTGGCGCGGCGACGAAACCAACATCATTGGCCACCTTGCTTTGCGTTGTGTCGGTGATGAACGAGCCGGCGACGCTGGCATCGACCCAGATTGCGCATTTGCCACTGTTGAACAGGGCGAGCGTTTCGTTGAAGCCATTGCTCGACACACCCGGTGGGCCGTACTGCTTCAGGGTGTTGACGTAGAAGTTGGCGGYGGCAGTCCATTGCGGCCCGGTGAGTTGCGGCTGCCACTGCTCATTGAACCAGCGCGCGCCAAAGGCGTTGGACATGGTCGTCAGCAGCGCCATGTTCTCACCCCAACCGGCCTTGCCGCGCAAGCACATCCCATACTGTTCTTTATCCGGCTGGTGCAGCTTGCCGGCGAACTCGCCGAGCTGCGTCCAGGTCGGGTGCTCGGGCATGCTCAGGCCGGCGTTCTTGAACAGGTCGGTTCGGTAATAGGTGACGGTACTTTCGCCATAGAACGGCAGGGCGTAGAGCGTGTCGTTGACCGATAACCCTTGGCGAACCGCAGGGAAAATATCTTCGAGGTCATAGCTGGCGGGCAGGTCCTTTATTGGCTCCAGCCAATGCTTGGCGCCCCACAACGGTGTTTCGTAAGTGCCGATGGTGAGCACGTCGAACTGGCCGCCCTGAGTGGCTATGTCGGTGGTCAGGCGCTGACGCAACACGTTCTCTTCAAGCACCACCCAGTTGAGCTTCACGTCGGGGTGCAGCTGTTCGAATGTTTTGGACAGTCGCTGCATGCGGATCATGTCGCTGTTGTTCACGGTGGCGATGGTCACCGTTTCACCTGCCTGGCAGAGCAGGGCAGAGCCCAGGCCGGCGGACAGAAAAAGCGCGCTTGGAATGATCTTCATCGTGATCTCCGCTCTGCTCTGCGCCTGGGGCGGCAGAAGCTTTATTGTTGTTGTAATCCACGAGGCGGGGCATAGCCGCACCGGGTTGACTACAGAATTGCAGCTACCCAAGCAGCGAACAAATGAATGGCATACGCGCCGCTGATACTTTTTTGACCGTGGAAAAAAAGTATCAGTGGGCGCCATGTAACGTGCTAGGCGCCGGGCGTCGTTAGTGCGAGTCTCATGTCAGCGTCCCGAGACTTCGACTCGTCCCAGGCTTCGCGGTACCTTGATAAAACCAACAAAAACGGAATCGCCAGGGTGATGAACCATCACGTAACCGCAGACAAGCCGCCAGCGCTTGAAGTCATCCTCAACGAGCCCCAGCACAGCTTTCGTTGGTATGAGCACGACTATCCGTTCGACCTGGCGCGCTGGAACCATCATCCGGAATTCGAGATCCACCTGATCCGCGAAGGCAGCGGTCGGCTACTGGCTGGTGACTACATCGGCGTATTCGAAGCCGGCCATGTCGCCCTCATCGGCCCGGGCCTGCCTCACGACTGGATCAGCGATCTGGGCAAAGGCGAGGTGATTACCGGCCGTGACGTGGTGTTGCAATTCGATGGCCAGATGCTGATGCAACTGCGCGACAAGGTTCCGGAGCTCAGCGAGTTACAAAGCCTGTTTCGCCAGGCGGCGCAGGGTATCGAATTTCATGGCAACACCCGCAAGAAGGCGGCACGACTGCTGGAAGAGATCGGCCAGTGCCACGGCTTGCAGCGACTGTGCCTGTTCCTGTCATTGCTGCAACTGCTGGCATCGGCCCCCGACAGCGAGAGACAGACGCTTGCCAGCCTGCAATACGCGCCCATGCTCGACGCATTGACGGCCCAGCGCATGAGCATTGTCTTCGACTACATCCTGAACGACCTCGCCGATGAGTTGCGGATGTCGGTCATTGCCCAGCGGCTGGACATGAACGAGCCGGCCTTCTCCAAATTCTTCAAGCGCGCCACCGGCCATACCTTCGTCGACCTGACGCGCAAACTACGAGTCCAGCGCGCCTGCCGTTTGCTGGCGCAAAGCAGTTTCAGCGTTGCCGATATCTGTTTTGAGGTGGGGTACGCCAACTTGTCGAATTTCAATCGGCACTTTCGCCATGAAATGCATGAGACACCCAGCGAGTATCGGCAGCGGTTGCAGCGCGCATCTTGCGGTGGGTAGCGCTTTCTGTGGCGCTGAAGTGTTAGTCTCGAAAGCAACCGGGTAGTGGCGTTAGCGCATCTGGAATTATTTTCTTCCAGTTCTTGACATGCCTTTCGAACCAGTCCAGAATTGCGTCCATTCCTGATTCAGGAACACGAAAACCCCTTAGATTTCAAAGGGTTGGAAGCTAGATTAGAATCTTGTTTCCAGGTACGAGTTTACACGTTTGATGTTGCGCTACTGAACATCAGATGTTTGAGGCCGAATAGCAAAATGGTTATGCAGTGGATTGCAAATCCACCTACGCCGGTTCGATTCCGACTTCGGCCTCCACTTTAAACGAGCTCCGTAGATCCATGATCTACGGAGCTTTTTTATTTTCGCAGTCCTGCAAGATTTAGTCTTGAAAAGGGGATTTGCGAACTTGCTTCAGCGGGGCGGGATGTATATATTTCCCCCTCTGTTGCACAAGCGTCAGAACTGCCAGATCGTTATTTGGACAGTCTTCAGACTGCTTACCGCGCTACCGCCCGAATGGCGAAACTGGTAGACGCATGGGACTTAAAATCCCCCGCTCGTAAGGGCGTGCCGGTTCGATTCCGGCTTCGGGCACCATCTAAAATCAAGGGTTTGCGGGCGAAAGCTAATGCAAACCCTTGTTTGTTTCTGGTCCGCTATTTTGGAGTTGCTCCGCAATTCACTTGGTAGGAGTGACTTTCTTGCCAAGGCGATAACGGATGTATTGCTCCATCATCACCACTGTCGTATGCCCAAGTTGATCTCTCGCCTGCAAGATATCACCGCTGGACTCGGCTTTATCTGTACCTGCTTTGGCGCGTAAATCCCGCATCTGAAATTCAGATTTCTGGACGCCGGCGCTTCTCTGGCCAAATCAAACCTTCTCCGCAACATCGCCACCGTCATTGGTGTGCCATCCTCTGTAACGATCAGCCGTGTCGAGCGGACCTTCTGACTTTCGGGGCATGATTCGATCAATCAAAACTTCAGCTCGCCAGTGACTTCAATCCGGCGCTTCGCCTTTGTTTTCCCCTGCAGAATCCAAATTTGCCCCTCGGCGTACGTGTCTCGTCCAGTTTCTTTATTGCCCTTGATGCCGGCACAAGGATTGGCCAGCGATGTGTAGCCTTTGTCCCGCGCGTAGTTCCAGATCGCCCTGAGGAGGGGCTTTTCACGGTTCGCTCGGACCGGCGCTGAATTGCGCCAGGTTAGGTACTGGCGAACGTGCAGAGGTTCGATCGTTTCTAGAGGGCTGGACCCTCATTCTGATACTACGACGCGTTTAAAGTGTACTTAGAGAAGTCTGACATGTTGCTTTCCTTGGTTTGAGTTGGGTCCTTCGAAGCCGAAGCCCTCGTAGAAACGCCTCGCACTGGCGTTGGTTTTGAGTACGTCGAGCCAAATGAAATGCTCTTTACGATCTTCGGCCAGTTGACGGATGAATTGCAGAAGCTGTTTCCCGTAGCCTTTGCCTGCTTGGGTCTTGAGGAAGTAAATTTTTTGGAGCTCCGCACCGGCCTTGCCGGAAATAGGCATCGGCTTCGACCAGTTAACCTTTGAGAACCCTACCGCTCTGTCGTCTTCATCGAGTGCTATGAGCCAACAGTGACGTGCGGGTGCCCCTATCGATTCCTGAAGCGCCAGGACTGAAAAGTCTTCACTCAAGAAATGCTGCATGCCTGAGGGGGTCCATATGTCGGAGAAGTGGTCTCGATACGTCTCTATGCCGATATCACTAAGTGTGTGGATATCCTCAATGGTCGCCTCTCGAATTTTGATCACTGTCTCGCTCCTTGCGTTGAGTTGATCTCGACCAATACCTACAACGCGCCAGTATTTCAAGTATTAGGTAGCCCATGAACAGGCCACGCCCTCCTATGTCACTGCTTGAACTGTCAGACCTGTCCGACTTCGGTAGCCGGCCAGGCAGAAAACCGGCGGGGCCCCTGGGGACTTGCAAAGGACACGGGGTCGGAAACCCGCGGGATCTTGTTAGTGGAAGGCCTGCCAGCTTACTGAAATTTCAATCACTGAAATCTTGAAAGGATTCATTGAGAAGCCGCTGAAAAGGAGAGCTCCTAAGCGTATTCGACTACCTGTACAAGAGCGCCTTCGCGGCACGGATCGGCAGGTCGCCGAGCACCATCACCTGGTTGAAGACGAACGGCAGGTTGGTGATCGTTATTAAGGATGCAAACGGCAACGAGAAAGAGCTCGAATACAACGACGCTGGCCAACTCGTGAAATATACCGACTGCTCCGGCAAAACCAATGCTTGGGAATACGACGAGCGCGGCCTGATGATCTGTTTTACCGGCGCGACGGGGCAGAGCATCGAGTACCACCGCAAAAATCTATCTCTGCTCCGCAATTCGCTACCACTGGTCATTTTGTGGGCGTGACTTTCATCCCTTTACGCATTCGAATGTACTTCTCTGTCATGCCTACGGTGGTGTGCCCAAGTTGATCGCGTGCAGCACGAATGTTGCGTGTCGATTCTTCCTTATCCGTCGCGGCCTTCGTCCGTACGCGCATTTGAAAATCAGCCTTGGGAATGCCGGCAAACTTCGGGGCATTATCAAACCACTTCCGGAGCATGCTCGGCGTCATCGGCTACACCGCCAAGGTCGGCAGCGCTGGATGATCTCGGCCGTGGCGCGGATGATGCCGCAATGGCCATTGCTTCAATGAAGTGATGACATTATCGAAGACTGTTTTTGTTAATGGGAATCAGTGTTAATTACGAATGGTTTTGTATAGCATGCGCCGCAGTTTTTGGCGGTTTCACTCCCTGCATTGGCCTATTCGTAAAGGTTTTTCTCTTCATGCGTCGAACCCTGCTTTCCATTTGTGTGCTGCAAGCATTGTCGTCTACCTCATGGGCTGAACAAACGGAGGTGTCACCCTCAACGCTTGAGCTGGACGCAACCGATGTTATCGGTACTGCGAATTATGAAAGGGCGGACGGCCCGGTGCAGGGTTATCTGGCTACGCGCTCGGCCAGCGCCACACGCACCGACACGTCGATCCACGAAACCCCGCAATCGATCAGTGTGGTCTCGAAAGATGCGGTCGAGGATCTGGGAGCCACCCGTTTGCAGGACGCGTTGGACTACGCTGGGGGCGTGGGGCGGGCGAACAATTTTGGTGGACAGGGTCTGACCACGTTTACCGTTCGTGGCTTCACCACTGGCGAGTTTTATCGCAACGGTTTTCCGATCAACCGCGGTTATCCGAACATGCCGGATGCCAACACTATCGAGCGACTCGAAGTGCTACGCGGTCCGGCAACCATGCTCTACGGTCGGGGTGATCCTGGTGGCACGTTCAACGTGGTTTCCAAACAGCCATTGCCCGAACGCACCGTCACCTTGGGCAGTCAACTGAACGATCAGGGCATGAAGCGTGGCACGCTGGATGCTTCCGGCCCGCTCGACGAAGAAGGGCGCCTGGCCTATCGACTGAACGTAGTGGGCGAGGGCGGCGACACCTTCCGCGATCACGTCGAAACCGAGCGCTACGGTATCACGCCGGTGCTCACGTGGCAGGCAACCGACGCGACCAAGCTGATTTTCGAAGGCGATTTCATGCGTAACAACGCGCCTCTGGATCGAGGCGTTACACGTTACCCGAGGCAGGCAGGTACCGCCTCTCGCGACAGTTTTTTCGGCGAAAAAGACGCTGGCAAACTGCATAACGACAACAACATGGCGCAGCTGCGTTTCGAGCACATGCTCAATGACGACTGGACGCTGGGTGGTGGCTTCCAGTGGCTCGATGGTTCGCTCAAGGGCAACGCAGTCGAGGCCAACGGTATTGCCGCTGACGGCCGCACCTTGGGGCGCAACTTCAACTATCGCAAGCTGGAGTGGACCGACAAGGATACCCAGCTCAATCTGACCGGCCATTTCGATACCGCTGGTTTGCAGCACACGTTGCTCACCGGTATCGAGTACGAAGATTATGACTACAAGTCGATCATTCAACGCTCCAGCGGTGCTGTCGATGCGTATCCGATCGACATCTTCGATCCGGTGTACGGCCAGTCGCGTCCAGCACTGACTCGTACGCCGACCCACGACAAGGAAAACCTCAAAACTTATGCCGCGTTTGTGCAGGATCAATTGGCACTGACCGACAAACTGAAGGTGCTGGCAGGGGCGCGTTTCGAACGCTTCGAACATGACTACGAAACCTATGTCCCGGGCGGCAAGAGTTGGCAGGCGAGTGACAACGCAGTAACTCCGCGCATCGGCGTGACCTACGATTTGACCGAGACATTAGCGGTTTATGCCGACACCGCGCGCTCGTTCAAGCCCAACACCGGCGCAAGCCGCCTCGGGGGAGGGTTTGCGCCGGAGAAGGGCAAGTCGTACGAAATGGGTATCAAGTGGGAAGCACTGGATCAGCGGTTGAGTGTCGATGCGGCGATCTATCAGATCGAGAAGCGTAACGTGCTGACCACCGACCCTGTCGATTCCACCTTCAGCGTTGCTGCCGGTGAAGTGCGAAGCCGTGGTTTTGACATCAACGTTGCCGGCAACCTCACTCCCGAATGGCGCGTGATTGGCGGCTACGCCTATGTCGATGCCGAAGTGACCAAAGACAACGTACTGCGCTCAGGCACGCGGCTGCTGAACATCCCGAAAAACAGCTTCAGCCTGCTGAATATGTACGAGTTCCAGGACGGCACCCTCAAGGGATTGGGCTTGGGCACCGGATTCAAGTACGTCGACGAGCGCGCCGGACAAACCGCCAACACTGCGTTTTCGATGGGCAGCTACACCGTTGTCGACTTGCTTGGCTTCTACAAGATCAATGACAAGGTGCGGCTCAATCTCGACGTGAAAAACCTGTTTGATCGCGATTATGAAGAAGGCGCGTTCGGCAATGTTTACGCTTATCCGGGTGCGCCACGAACCGTGCAAGTCGGTATTTCCTACACGTTGTAGTGCGTTCTGCTGGTGCACACTGAGCAAGCTCGATAACGCTGGAAGTGAGGCGATGTGCGTCAGCAGTAGAGTCTGTGGATCCTGCAAAGGCGACAGTTGCAGATTTGAGCTACAGACAGGTCAGCCGTCAGCTTATCTCAGGTCGCTCGTGCCTGGTGCTGGACCGTGGGCGGATCGTGGAGCCGGGCGAGGTGTGGCAGATTTTTGGTGACCCGCAACACGAGGTGTCACCGGCCGTGGCGACCGATCTGCTGGGCATCGCCCAAGGCACTGGGTGGGCAGGTCAGCTTGCTGCATGGCGGTATCGAGCGTATCCAGAGCCGCGCCCAGGGACGTCGATTCCTGGGTGTAGCGACGAGCCAGGGGCCAGGCGCGTTGCTGGCCCGTGCTTCGTCGCTGGCCGATCAGGTGCCGGGGTATCTGGCACCCGCGTGATGTCGACTTACTTCGATCCTCCACCGATCTGCCAGACGTAGGGCGGTTCGGTGCCGTTGATTTCCCAGTCGCCGATGATGCGTTCCTTGTAGATCAGCGGGTTGTGCGAGGCCGCGGTGCGAGCGTTGCGCCAGTGACGATCGAGGGCTTTGCCGGTGCTGGTGGCCGAGGCGCTGAGGGCGTTGAACAGGTCGCTGGTGGCGCGCAGCACTAGGTCGGCGATCACCACTTGGGCCTGGGCGGATTCCAGTTCGGCGGCGATGTTGGCATCGCGTTCGGCTTCGTCGTCATGGGCGAAGCGGCTTTCGTAGGCCACCTGCAAGGCGGCCGCGGCGCGCAGGGTGGTGGCGTGTGCGGCATAGACCTGCGCTGAAGCCTTGCCCACCACTTGCTGCACCTGGACATCCTGGCTGACGTGGTTGGCGTTGCCGGTGCTGAAGATGCGCGTGCGCTTGCGTACTTCTTCCGTGATGTCGCGCACCGCGGCACGGCCGGCACCGGTCTGGACCGCCAACAGCACCAGTTGATAGAAGGCCGTCTGGTATTTGAAGCGGGTGGTGAAGTCCAGCAGGTTTTCGGGCTCCACCACGGCATTCTCGAATACCGAGGTGCCGCTGCCGGTGGTGCGCTGACCAAAGCCATCCCAGTCGTCGCTCTGCACAATACCCGGTTGCTGCACGCGAACGGCGGCAATCACATCGGCGCCGTTGTCATCGCGCTGGGCATAGAGGTCGATCCAGTCGGCGAAGATACTGCCGGTGCTGTAGTACTTGGTGCCGTTGACCACCCATTGTTCACCCAGACGCGAGACACGGGTGCCAACCTGGCCGATCTTGATGCTGCCGACTTCGGTCCAGGCGTTGCCCACCAGATCGCCGTCGACAAAACGCTTGAACCAGGTGTCCTGGGGCGCATCGGCATGGGCGTTGAGGCGGTCTTCGACAAAGGCAAAGTGACCGCGCAACGCCTGCGGCAGATTGGAATCGGCTTCGGCCAGTTCGATCAGCAACTCAAACAACTGGGGCAGGGAAGCGCCGTCGCCACCGTACTGCACCGGCACGCGTACGGCGCCAAAGCCGGCTTCCTTCAGCCACTTCACTTGTTCAAAGGGCAGGCTGCGAGTTTGCTCGCGCTCCAGTGCGCCGGCGGCGATGCGTGCAAAGATCGGCCGGAAGCGCTCGGCCAGGGCCTGGTAGTCGGTACCGCTGGAGAGGGGGTGTGGCAGGTGCTGTTGCTGGACAGTCATGGTGCAGCTCCTTATGGAAGGCAAGAGAAGCAACAGTGCAGTCGATCTGTTGCGTACTACTGCCAGTGCACAGGTCGTGCCTGGCACTGCAAAAGCCGTTTAATCGGGCGCGCAGGGCTGTTCGCCAGGGTGGTTGCTGTCGTCTGCCGGGCAACTTGCTGAAGCGCTGACTGCCCGGCAACAGCGGCCTGGGCGCGCTGCACGGCATGGGCAGAGAGGCAGCTGTTGTGAGCGCAACAGTTGATCAACAGCCTGCCCGGTGGACGACACTGCGGCGTTTTGCGAAAAACCGTATAACTTATTGATTTATATTGAATTATAGAGATGGCACGGTTGCTGCTCTAGTCCTTGTGCAGGTGCCGCGGTGGCCTCTGCCACCATGAGGACGGGCAATGAGCAACACACTGAAAGTGGTCGCGGTATCCGGGAGCGTGCAGCGGCCTACGCGCACCCTGGTGCTGCTCAAGGCTCTGGTCGCCGGTCTTGCGCAACAGCTGCCGATCGCACTGCACCTCATCGAGTTGTCCGAGGTCGGCCCGCAGTTTGCCGGGGTGCTGTGCCGTGAAGACTTGCCCGCTGCGGTAGAGGCCGATCTGCAGGCCATTGAAACGGCCGACCTGCTGATTGCTGCCAGCCCGGTGTACCGCGCCTCGTACACCGGACTGTTCAAGCACCTGTTCGATTTCGTCCATCACCAGGCGTTGAACAACGTGCCGGTGTTACTGGCCGCCACCGGTGGCTCGGACCGCCACGCCCTGATCATCGATCACCAGTTGCGCCCGCTGTTTGGTTTCTTCCAGGCCCTGAGCTTGCCCATCGGTGTGTATGCCGCCGAAGCCGATTTCACCGACTACCAGATCACCAGCCCCCAGTTGCTCGAACGCATCGAGCGCGCTGTCGAGTCGGCGGTCCTGAGCCTCAAYCCGAAAGTTCACCGGGATGCCAGCGCTGCCTGACGTCCCGGGTCAACCCTCATTTCAACGAGTCAATGGAGTACGTACAATGAGCCAGGACAACATCAAGTTTGCCTATTGGGTTCCCAACGTCAGCGGTGGCCTTGTGGTCAGCAAGATCGAACAGCGCACCAGCTGGGACATCGATTACAACCGCAAGCTGGCGCAAATCGCCGAAAAGGCCGGCTTCGAATACGCCTTGTCACAGATCCGCTTTACCGCCGGTTATGGCGCCGAAAACCAGCACGAGTCGGTGACCATCAGTCACGCGCTGTTGGCCGCCACCGAGAAGCTCAAGGTGATCGCCGCCATCCTGCCTGGGCCCTGGAGTCCGGTGCTGGCGGCCAAACAGCTGGCAACCATCGACCAGTTCACCAACGGTCGGGTCGCGGTGAATATCGTGTCGGGCTGGTTCAAGGGCGAGTTCCGGGCCATTGGCGAGCCGTGGCTGGACCACGATGAGCGCTATCGTCGCTCGGAAGAATTCATCCAGGCGCTCAAGGGCATTTGGACCCAGGACAACTTCAGTTTTCATGGCGATTTCTACCGCTTCCATGACTACACCCTCAAACCCAAGCCACTGCAGCAACCGCACCCGGAAATCTTCCAGGGTGGCAGCTCGCGCGCGGCGCGGGACATGGCTTCGCGGGTTTCCGATTGGTACTTCACCAACGGCAACAGCGTCGAAGGCATCAAGGCCCAGGTCGACGACATTCGGGCCAAGGCCGCGATCAATGGCCACTCAGTGAAAGTTGGGGTGAACGCCTTTGTCATTGCCCGCAAAACCGAGGCTGAAGCCCGAGCGGTATTGCAGGAAATTATCGCCAAGGCCGATCCGGAGGCCGTCAACGGTTTCGGCAGCGAGGTGAAGAACGCCGGCGCCTCCAGCCCTGAAGGCGAAGGCAACTGGGCCAAGTCCACCTTCGAAGACCTGGTGCAGTACAACGATGGCTTCAAGACCAACCTGATCGGTACGCCGCAGCAGATTGCCGAACGCATCGTCGCCCTCAAGGCGGTAGGCGTGGACCTGGTGCTCACTGGCTTCCTGCACTTTCATGAAGAAGTGGAGTACTTCGGCCGCAAGGTGTTGCCGTTGGTGCGTGAGCTGGAGCGCGAGGCGGTCGCGGCCAAGGCTGCGGCGCTCGCCTAAAGGACGGGAAAGGTCATGGCGACATTCACTGATAACGCGCAATCCGACACCTTGCCGCAGTGGCTGCAACAGCAGGCACGTCAGCAAGGGACGGGCATTGCCCTGCGACATAAGCGCCTGGGGGTGTGGCAGGTGCGAACCTGGTGCCAACTGGCCGCTGAGGTTGAACACCTGGCAATGGCCTTGCAGGTGCGTGGTTTTGTGCCTGGCGCAAGCTTGGTGATTGTCAGCCGCCCGCGGCCGGAGGCGTTGATTGCTGTACTGGCGGCACAGTGGTTGGGCGGGGTGGCAGCGCTGTTGGATCCGCTGGAGGCTGCGGCTGCACAGGTGCCGCTGTTGCGCGAGCTGCACAGTGAATGGGTGTTCGCCGAAGGCCATGAGGAGATTCAGCGCCTGCGCGCCGCCGGACTGGCGCCCAGGCTGCTGATTTACGCCGACGGCCGCGGCATGGCTGAGGTGAGTCAGGCCGGTGACACCCTGGCGTTCGCACAACTGCTGCTGGGCAGCGATCACCGGCTGGAACCCCAGGCCCGAGCCGAGCGCACAGCTTTTACCTTCTACCGTTTGGGTGCGGGGCAGCGCATCGAGCAGCAGCGCATTAGCCACGCCGAGTTGCTAAAGGAAGGCCGGCGCCTGGTGCACAGCGAGCAGCTGGGGCGGCAGGAAGAAGCCCTGGCGGCGCGAGCGTTTGCCGCGGGTAGTCAAGCGCGTTACTTGCTGGCGCCTTGGTTGATTGCCGGCTTTCGACTGAATTTTCCGGAGAACCTGGCGACTCGCGACCAGGACCGTCGCGAGTTGGGCCCGACGCTGGTGGCCGGCACCCGGGAAACCTACGAGCGCCTGCATGCCCAGGTCCTGGCCCGCTTGCCGGAGCCAGGCAGCTGGCGTCGGCGTCTGGTGGACTGGGCGCTGGTGGCGCACCCCGGTGCGCTGCAACGGCATCTGGGGTACTGGCTGATCCGCCGGCCGTTGCGCGACATCCTCGGCTTTTCCCGCACCCGCGCGCCGTTAGTTGTGGGCGAGGCGCTGGCGCCACACACCCAGGCGTTTTTCCAGGCCTTGGCGATTGAAGTACGCACCTGGCCTGACCCGGCACAGTGGCACCGGCCCGCGCGCTGGCCAGCCCCGTTGGTCAACGGCTGGATCGAAGACAGCACGCAACCGGCCTGACAAGGACATGACTCATGGCACAGACACAGGCGACAAAGGTTGAACATCTGCTGGTGTTGGAAAATATTGGCTTGTCGTTCAAGGGCGTCAAGGCGGTGACCGACATCAGCTTTGCCGTGGCCGCCGGCGAGATTTGCGCCTTGATCGGCCCCAATGGCGCGGGTAAAAGCTCACTGCTGAATGTGATCAACGGCGTGTACCAGGCCCAGCAGGGGCGCATCCGCTTTGCCGGAGAAGGGCGCCGGCGCATGAGCCCGCATGATGCGGCGGTGCGCGGCATTGCCCGCACCTTTCAGAACATCGCCTTGTTCAAAGGCATGAGTGTGCTCGACAACGTGCTCACCGGACGCACCCTCAAGCGTCGCAGCAGCTGGATCGAGCAGGCTCTGCGCATCGGCCGCGCCGCTGGCGAGGACGACCGCCAACGTGAGGCCGCCGAGCGGATAATCGACTTTCTGCACATCCAGCCCTGGCGCGACACCCTTGTCGGCAAGCTGCCCTATGGCTTGCAGAAACGGGTGGAACTCGCCCGTGCCCTGGCCGCCGAACCGCGTTTGCTGTTGCTGGACGAACCGATGGCCGGGATGAACGCCGAAGAGAAGCAGCAGATGAGCCGCTTCATCGTCGATATCAACCGTGAGTTGGGCACTACGGTGGTGTTGATCGAGCACGACATCGGCGTGGTCATGGGCATTTGCGATCACGTGGTGGTGCTCGACTACGGCCGCAAGATCGGCGACGGCCCACCCGAAGAAGTGCGACAAAACCCCGAGGTGATCGCCGCCTACCTCGGCATGCGCCACTAACCCCTTGGTCGATAGCGCCGCCAGCCACCTGGTGGCCAGGAACCCTTTGCCCGCAAAACAGGAAGGCTCATGGAATTTTTCTTAGAGGTGTTGATCGGTGGGCTGCTGGCCGGGGTGATGTACGCCCTGGTGGCCATCGGTTTTGTCCTGATCTACAAGGCCTCCGGCGTCTTCAACTTCGCCCAGGGGGCGATGGTGCTGTTTTCGGCGCTGACCTTTGTCAGCCTCTTGGAGCGCGGGGTGCCGTTCTGGCTGGCGTTTGTCATTAGCCTGGCGGCGATGGTGCTGCTGGCGTTGGCGGTGGAGCGGGTGGTATTGCGTCCGCTGGTCAACCGCTCGCCAATCACCTTGTTCATGGCCACCCTCGGCTTGTCCTACGTGATCGAAGGGGGCGCCCAGGCGCTGTGGGGCGCCCAGGTGCATGGCCTGGAACTGGGCATCAGTGACGAGCCACTGGAACTGGGCGGCATGCTGTTGTCGCAGTTCGACATTTTTGCCGCCGTGGCCGCCGCGCTGCTGGTGTTGGCGCTGTCGCTGCTGTTCAACAAGACCCGTATCGGTTTGTCGTTGCGTGCCGTGGCCGATGACCCGCTGGCGGCGTTGGCCGTGGGCATCCGCCTGCAACGGGTGTGGGTGCTGGTGTGGGCGGTGGCCGGGTTTGTCGGTCTGGTGGCCGGCCTGCTCTGGGGCGCGCGGCTGGGGGTGCAGTTTTCGCTGTCGCTGGTGGTACTCAAGGCATTGCCGGTGCTGATCATCGGCGGTTTTACCTCGATCAGTGGGGCGATTGTCGGCGGCTTGATCGTCGGCGCCTCGGAGAAGCTGGCCGAGGTGTACCTGGGCCCCGTCATCGGCGGCGGTATCGAGAACTGGTTTCCCTATGTGCTGGCGTTGCTGTTCCTGCTGGTGCGGCCGGCCGGGCTATTTGGTGATCGCGCGATCGAGCGGGTTTAAGGAGAGGCGTGATGTTTTATCAGGAATCTGGTCAGTTCAGTACTCGCTATGCCCAGGACCGCCGGGTGTTTCGCCTGCGGCAGGACCGTTACGGCTTGGTTGCCTTGCTGCTGTTGGCCTTTGTAGGTGTGCCGTATCTGGGTARCGACTATTGGTTCAGCGCCATTCTGATTCCGTTTCTGGTGCTATCACTGGCCGGGCTGGGGCTGAACCTGCTGACCGGCTATGCCGGGCAGTTGTCGCTGGGCTCGGCGGCCTTCATGGCTGTGGGCGCCTTTGCCACTTACAACGTTGAACTGCGGGTGCCGGGCTCGCCGTTATTGCTCAGCATGGCCCTGGGCGGGGGAGTGGCAGCGCTGGTGGCGGTGCTGTTCGGCCTGCCGAGCCTGCGGATCAAGGGCTTCTATCTGCTGGTGTCGACCCTGGCGGCACAGTTCTTTGTGACCTGGGCGCTGACCCGCTTCAGCTGGTTCTCCAATAACAGCGCCTCGGGGGTGATCAGTGCACCGCGCCTGGAGATACTCGGGGTGGATTTGAACTCACCGGTGGGCCGTTACCTGCTGACGTTGGGGGTGGTGGTGGCGTTGTTCTGGCTGGGCAAGAACCTGGTGCGCAGTGAACTGGGACGCAACTGGATGGCCGTGCGTGACATGGACACGGCCGCTGCAGTGATGGGCATTGCGTTGCTCAAGACCAAGCTGCTGGCGTTTGCCATCAGCGGCTTCTTTCTCGGGGTGGCCGGAGCGCTGTGGGCCTTCACTTACCTGGGCACTGTGGAGCCCCACGGTTTCGATCTGAATCGGTCCTTCCAGATCCTGTTCATCATCATTATCGGTGGCCTGGGCAGCATCCTCGGCAACTTCCTGGGCGCGGCGTTCATCGTGCTGTTTCCGGTGCTGCTGTCGAACCTGGTGGCCTTGTTGCCGGCCGGGCTGATCGATGCCGGGCAGATAGAAAACCTGCAGAAGATGGCATTTGGCGCCCTGATCATTGTGTTCCTGGTCAAGGAGCCGGAGGGTCTGGCGCGCCTCTGGCAGAAGTTCCGCGAGCGCGCTCGGTTGTGGCCCCTGCGCTTCTGAGCAAACCGGCGCAGGCATGGACTGCGCTTCGATCCTCCTGCGGCAAACGTGCGATTGAATCATTGATAAGGAAAATACCGATGTTGAAACGATCTCTAATCAGTAGCCTCGCCCTGGCCGTCAGCCTGAGCGTTGCCACATTGACTGCGCAGGCGGATAACGAACAGTACTTCCCGCTGCAGAGCTATCGGGTCGGTCCTTATGCCGCCGGTGGTACCGGGTTTTTTGGTGGTTTTATCGACTACCTCAAGTACGTCAATGCCAATGGCGGGGTCAACGGCGTCAAGCTGACCTGGAGCGAGTGCGAAACCGAATACGTGGTCGAGAAGGGCGTGGAGTGCTACGAGCGTCTGAAAAAAGGCCTCAATGGTGCGCCGGCTGCCGCCACTAACCCGCTGTCGGTGGGAATCGCCTATGCCACCCTGGAGCGCTCGACCGCGGACAAACTGCCGCTGATCACCATCAACCACGGCCGCACCGACTCCACTGACGGCAGCGTTTTCCCCTATGTCTTCCCGTTGCAGCTGAACCCGTATTCCGAAGTCTCGGCGATCATCAACTACATCGGCCAGCAGGCCGGGGGGCTGGACCAGCTCAAGGGCAAGAAGATAGTCACCCTGTATCATGGCTCGCCCTACGGCAAGGAAACCAATGAGGTGTTGCAGACCCTGGCCGACAAGTACGGGTTCAAGCTGACCCTGCTGGAAGTGCCCCATCCGGGTAACGAACAGCAGTCGCAATGGCTCAACATTCGCCGGGAAAAACCCGACTGGGTGATTCTGCGAGGCTGGGGCGTGATGAACCCGGTGGCGTTGAAAACCGCGCAGAAAGTCGGCTTCCCGGCGGATCACATCATCGGCAACATCTGGAGTAACTCCGAGGACGATGCCGCACCGGCCGGTGCCGCCGCCAAAGGCTTTATCGCGATCACCACGCACCCCACGGGCACCGATTTCCCGGTCCTGCAAGGCATCCAGCAGCAGGTGGTGGCCAGGGGCAATGGTGACCTGGCCGATCCGAAACGCTTCGGCACCGTGTATTACAACCTCGGTGTGGTGAACGGCATTCTCAATGTCGAAGCGGTGCGCATTGCCCAGGAGAAATTCGGCAAGCAACCGCTCACCGGCGAGCAGGTGCGCTGGGGCTTCGAGCACCTCAAACTGGACGATGCCCGCCTCAAGGAGCTGGGTGCACTGGGCTTGGTGCAACCATTGCAGCTGTCGTGCTCGGACCATGAAGGGGGCGGTGCCGTGCGCTTCCAGCAGTGGGATGGCAGCCAGTGGAAACTGATCAGTGACTGGGTACAGGCCGACCGTGCCTTGCTCCGGCCGATCATCGAAGCCTCGTCGCACCAGTACGCCAAGGAAAAAGGCATCACACCGCGCGATTGCAGCCAGGACAGCTGAGATGTGAATCGGGTCGGGGAGGCGTCCCCAATGCTTTTCCGTTAAGGCAATGTCTGCTCAATACACATCCCGTGGCGAGGGAGCAAGTCACTCGCCACACGTCACTTGTTTCAAGCTTTTATTAATTGAAGAGCATGGGGATAGGCGTATGAACCAAGTACCGATCTTGCGGATCGACGCGATTGAAGTCCTGTACGAACAGGCCATCCTCGCGGTGTGCGGGGTATCGCTGGCGGTACCGCAAGGGCAGATCGTGGTGTTGCTGGGGGCCAACGGTGCCGGCAAGAGCACCACCTTGAAGGCCGCCTCCAATCTGGTGCGCGCCGAGCGGGGCGAGGTAGTGCAGGGGCGGATCCTCTATCGAGGCGAGGATGTCACTCGTAGCACGCCCCATAGCCTGGTGGCCAGCGGCCTGGTGCAGGTACTGGAAGGCCGGCATTGCTTTGCCCAACTGACAGTGGAAGAAAACTTGCTGACGGGTGCCTTTGCGCGTCAGGTGTCCCGCGGGCAACTGAAGGCCGATCTTGAGCGTATCTACAGCCAGTTTCCGCGCCTCAAGCTGCGGCGCAAAAGCCTGGCCGGCTACACCTCCGGCGGTGAACAGCAGATGGTTGCGCTCGGGCGGGCGCTGATGGCCCGGCCGCAGCTGGTATTGCTGGACGAACCTTCGATGGGCCTGGCACCGCAGATCGTCGAGGAGATCTTCGAGATCATCCAGCAGCTCAATCAGCGCGACGGCGTGAGCTTCCTGATTGCCGAGCAGAACATCAACCTGGCCCTGCGTTACGCCCAGTACGGCTACGTGCTGGAAAGCGGCCGGGTTGTCAGCGAAGGCACGACCGGGCAGTTGGCCGCGCGCAGTGATATTCAGGACTTCTACCTGGGGGGCGGGACAGCGGGTAAAGGAGCTGCTGCTTGACCGCCACCAGTCAGATCGACAGGTTGACCACTTTGACCGTCTGGGCGTCCTGTACCGGGCGGCGTTTGTTCACCACCAGTTCACCGACCTTGATCAGCATCGCGCGGGTGATGTTGCGACTCAGCCCCAGCAAGCTGGCGGTGTGCACCTGGTTGTAGTGGCAGAAGCGATAGGCCGCGCGCAACAGCGCTTCCTCGACCCGCTCGTGGAGGGCGCCGCTTTCTTCCTCGAACAGCTTCTTGAAGGCTTGCTGCAACAGGGCGTCGGCACTGTCGTCCTGGACGGTATTGCTGGCTTCCAGGCGTTCGATACGCAGGTTGGACAGGTGCAAGTCCTGGACGCGGATCAGATTGTTACGGCAGATCAGTAAGGTGTGGTGAATGACGTTTTCCAGCTCGCGAATATTGCCCGGCCATGAGTAATTCACCAGCTTCTGTTCGGCTTCGGTATCCAGCACCACTTCGCCATAGCCCAGCCGACGACTGTACTCGGCGATGAAGTGGCGGATCAGCGGCAGGATGTCGCCCGGTCGCTCGCGCAGCGGGCTGAGTTCCAGGCTGACCACGTTTAGCCGGTAATAGAGGTCTTCGCGAAAGTGCCCGGCGTTGATGGCTTTTTCCAGCTGCACGTTGGTCGCAGCCAGCACCCGTACATCGATTGGGATGCTTTTGCGTGAACCCAGGCGAACCACTTCACGCTCCTGCAGCACCCGCAGCAACTTGACCTGGATTGGCATCGGCAAGTCGCCGATTTCGTCGAGGAACAGCGTGCCGCCGTTGGCTTCCTCGAACCAGCCGGCTTTGGCGCTCAGGGCGCCGGTGAAGGCGCCTTTTTCGTGGCCGAACAGTTCGGCCTCCACCAAACTTTCGGAAAACGCGCCGCAGTTGACCGCGATAAACGGTTTGTTGCGACGAGCGCTGAGGTTGTGCAGGTGACGGGCCACCAGCTCCTTGCCGGTCCCGGTTTCGCCGATGATCAACACGCTGGCATCACTGGGCGCAACCTGTTGCAGGTGCGCCAGCAGCGCCTGTGATTTCGGGTCTTCGAAGACTTGCGCGGTGGCGCGTATCGAGGTGGCCAAGGCTGGTGAGGGCGGCAGCGTGARTAGTTGCATGGTCGGGCCTATGAGTAAAAGGACGGAGTGGGCAGCGCCGTGTTGAGCGCCCAGTCACCCAGTTCATGGAGCTTGTAGTCCACGGGGTCGTGCAGGGTCTGGGTGCGCAGGTTGCGCCAGTGACGATCAAGGCGCAGCGCGGCATGGGTGGCGCGGGCGCCGGTCACTTCAAACAGGCTGCTGGTCAGGTCCAGGCCGGTGCGGGTGGCGGCGACCTTGGCGGTGGCAATGGCCAGGGCCAGTTGGCCACGTTCCTCGGCGGCGAGCTGGTGCTCCTTGCTCCAGGCTTGGTCGAGCAGGGCGTTGGCTCGTTCAGTGAGCAGGCGCACGCTTTCCAGCCCGACCCAGAATTCGCCGTAATGGCGCAGGACATAGGGGTCCTGATTGGCCTGGCTGACGTTGGCCTTGAACCAGGGGCGCGTTTCCTTGAGGGTGTAATCGCGGGCCTCTTCGAACGCGCCCTCGGCAATGCCGAGGAAGATATTGACGAAGGTCAGTTGGGCGATCAGCGGGCGCAGGCAGGCAAAGGGCGTGCTCAGCGGGCCGGGATCGAGCAGCAGCTCATTCTCTTCCACGCGCACCCGTTCGAAGGTGGCGCTGCCGCTGTCGGTCTGCCGTTGGCCGATGTTGTCCCAGTCGCCGTGCAAGGTGATGCCGGTGCGGTGGCTGGGAATGGCGGCGATCAACAGCTTGCCGCTGGTGGATTCATCCAGCGCCGAGGCAATCAGCATTTCCGAATCGGCGGAGCCGGAGCAGAAACTCTTGCGCCCGGAAAACTCGCGATAGCCGGCAAACTTTTTCGACAGGGTGCGGGTGTCCAGCGGGTTAAGGGCATTACCCCAGAACCAGTTGTTGCGCGCGGTCTGTTCGAACCAGGGCTGCCACTGTTCGGGCCGGGAAAACAGCCGCACCGTGGCCAGCATCAAGTGCTGGAAGCCGAACACGTGGGCGATCGAGCTGTCGATCCTGGCGAATTCGCGCACCACTTCCAGGGTGTCGCTCCAGCTGGCGCCAAGGCCACCGTATTGCTGGTCAATTTTCATCGCCAGCAGACCGCTACGGCGCAACTCGTCGCGCTCGGCTTTCGGCGTGCCGCCCAGATGGTCGCGTTCGGCGGCGGTTCGGGAAAACTCGGCGGCGAGCGTCCGAGCGATCTGCAGCGGGGTTTCAAGTTTGGACGTATGGATAGCGGTCACAGGCTGTTCCTCAGGCTGTTTTCCGCAGGTCGGCGGCATTGGCGGTGAACAGCGGTGCGGCCCGTTCGACTGCCAGGCGGATGCGTGTTTTCAGCGCTTCGCTGCTGATCTGGTAATTCGTGAAATCGGCCTCCGAGGCATACACGCCCAGGGGTAGGGTCACCGACTGGAAGAAGCTGAACAGCGGGCGCAACTGGTGATCGATTACCAGCGCATGCCGGTCGCTGCCACCGGTGGCGGCCAGCAACACCGGGGTATCGATCAATGCGTCCTGGCCAATCAGGTCGAACAGGTGCTTGAACTGGCCCGGGTAGGCACCACGGTAGACCGGTGCAGCCACCACCAGCAGATCCGCCGACTCAATCGCATTCAACTCGTACTCAACAGTTTCCGGCAGCTCCCGACGGGATATGGCGCTGCCCAGCGGGCGGACAATGTCACCCAGCTCGATGATGCGGCTTTCGATTGGCAGGTACTGGCTCAGCTCAGCAACGATGGCTTGGACCAGTACCAGGGTGCGCGACGGACGATAGGTTCCACCGGAAACGGCGACGACTTTAAGTGGAGTGCTCATGGGGTCTGTTCCTGTTCGAGTTGCGGGATGTGCAGCCATCAGAGCAAGAGTTGTTCCATGGTTAAAAGAGCTATGAAAAACAATAAGTTAGTCTGTTGCTTGGTCTCGACTGCTGTTGTCTGGGCAGCTAACTGTTGAGCGACTGTTGCGTGAGCAGCAATGGCGCTGCTGTTTGTCGGGCAACACTGTGGCATCCATGAATTGAATGTAAGTGATCTAAAAAACATCTAATAAATACTTTTTGGTTATTAGCTTAAGGCTTTGTCGGGCTGTCAGCGCCAGGCGAGCAGCTTTTGGCTGGCTTTAGCCGGCCGAAATCAGTGGGTAATGCCTCTCGAATCGGCCAAGTGTTGCTCAGACAATAGCGGTTCAACATCACTGTTGGGTGGGCAACAGTGGGTGGACCAAAGCGCATGGCATTCACCTTCCACCGTCGCCGCTCAGGTGGTTGTGCACGCTGCCTGCAGCCCGCAACGCAGGGTTTCAGGGCTTCTGGTATGGCTCTTGCTCAGGCACCTGACTCTCCAGCAACAGTGCTGATCAGGGCGCCACAGAGTGCTCGCTTCCTATATCTGCCGGCCGATGTGCCGTGCGCCTTGTGATCCAGCCCTGTATCACTCCCTGAGGCCCGTACCATGAATTTGGATATTTTCTGGTTTCTCCCCACCTCCGGTGACACCCGCTACCTGGGTAAGTCCGAGTCCGGCCGCCCGGCCACCAACCAGTACATGCGGCAGATTGCTGTGGCTGCGGAAAGCCTTGGCTACGACGGCCTGTTGATTCCCACCGGCAGCAGTTGTCTTGATCCCTGGGTCACCGCTGCCAGCCTGGTACCAGTGACCAGCCGGATTAAATTGTTGGTGGCCTTGCGCACGTCAATCAGCAGCCCGACCGTAACGGCACGCCAGGCTGCCAGCCTCGACCAGGCCCTGGGTGGGCGCCTGCTGCTCAACGTGGTCCCCGGTGGCGATGCGGCCGAGTTGGCCGCCGAGGGCGTGTACCTCAAGCACGATGAGCGCTATGAGGCCGCCGATGAGTTCCTCACCGTCTGGCGTCGGGTATTGCAGGGTGAAACGGTCGACTTCGAGGGCAAGCACATCCATGTGAAGCGGGCGCAGAATTTCTTCCCGCCGGTGCAGAAGCCCTATCCGCCGCTGTACTTCGGTGGCTCTTCGCCGGCCGCCCACGAGCTGGCCGCCAAACACGTGGACACCTACCTGACCTGGGGCGAGCCACCGGCCGCGGTGGCCGAGAAGATCGGCGATGTACGTGCCCGCGCCGCGAAGCACGGCCGCACAGTGCGTTTTGGCGTACGTCTGCACGTGATCGTGCGTGAAACCAACGAGCAAGCCTGGGCCGCTGCCAACGAGCTGATTCAGTACCTGGACGACGAGACCATCGCCCAGGCCCAGGCCAACTACGCGACCATGGACTCCGAAGGCCAGCGCCGCATGGCTGCGCTGCACGGTGGCTGTCGCGATCAGCTGGAAGTCAGTCCCAACCTGTGGGCCGGTGTCGGCCTGGTGCGCGGCGGTGCCGGTACTGCCTTGGTCGGTGACCCTCAGACCGTCGCCGCCCGGCTGCAGGAATACGTCGACCTCGGCGTCGACAGCTTCGTGCTCTCAGGTTATCCGCACCTGGAAGAGGCCTACCGCTTCGCCGAACTGGTGTTCCCGTCGTTGCCCGGTAAACAGGCGGTGACCGTCAATGAGGTGCTCACGGGCGGAGCCTTCGATGTGCGAGCCAAGACCAAACAAGAGGAAACCGCGGTATGAAAGTGATCGACATGCGCTGCCGGCCGGCCTATCTGCACGATTTCTTTGGCGCCAACCCGGGCTCGGCGGGCTACGCCACCGCGCGCTGGCTGAATCGCCGCGTCGGAGCTCGCGGCAGCGACGAGCATTTTGCCCGCTCGCTGACGCCAGAGGGCTTTATTGCCGAAGTCCGAGAAGCCGGTTTGAGCCAGGCGGTGGTGGTGGGGCGACACACCCCTGGGCAACACCTGCCGAATGATTTCATCCACGAAATCACCCATCCCCATCAGGAGCTGCTGGGTATCGCCGGGGTTGACCCGACGCTTCAGGGTATCGATGGCGCTATTGCCGAAATCGACCGGGTGATTGATCAACTCGGTCTGGTCGGTATCGGCCTGGAGCCGGGTTTCGCCGCGCCGGCACGGCATCCGGATGACCCGCTGTACTTTCCCCTCTACGAACACTTGTCGCGCCGTGGCATTGCGCTGTTCCTGATGAGCGGACCGACCACGCCGGATCCGGCCTTCAACGACCCTGGCCGCCTGGCAGCGGTGGCACGAGCGTTTCCCGAACTGAAAATAGTCTGTTACCACGGCTACTGGCCGAACGTGGCGCAACTGCTGGGCGTAGCTTTTCGCTATGAAAACATCTTCGCCGTGCCAGACATGTACCTGTTCCTGCCGGGCAGCGAGGCCTTTGTCGCAGCAGCCAATGGCTTTCTGGGCGACCAACTGTTGTTTGGCTCGTCCTACCCGTTCCGGCCGATCCGCCAGTCGATCGAGGATTTTCAGGCGCTGGGGTTCAAGGATCAGGTGCTGGATAAGTTGCTTTATGGGAATGCGGCGCGGTTGTTAGGGTTGAGGAGGTAGCCTTGAATCGACGCCTGCCGTTTCGACGGACGCCCAATCGGGCTATAGAAGTCGGCGAGGTAATGGCGCGGGCCGCCCAGCAGCGCGTTGACGCCGACGGCAATTGGCTGTGTCAAACCGATGGAAAGATCCAGGACAAGGCGCCTTGAGCGATAAGCTGTTGGCGAGCCTCCCATTGGCGCAACAGCCTGTCGCGGCAGGCCAGGCGCTCGTTCAGTTCGGCGACTTCCAGGCTCAGTGCGCGCACCTCGTCTTTCTGCATCCGACGCTCTTGCAGCAATTGCTCGACGCTGGTCAGGATGCGTCGCAACAACGGGTTGTTCGACGACAACGGCGTGCTCGCCTGGTCAGGCTGGTCCAGTCTGTCGGCGAGCGGAGCCAATACCCAGTGGGTTGTCCGGCTGAAAAAAACATGGAGCACCTCTACCTGAGTGAAGTGATGTCAGTCGCCAGGGGCTGCGGGGGACGTACCGACAACGACTGCGAATCAAACACTGTCGCCCCCGGCAGGGCTTGCCAGGCCAGTGGGCCGGCGGCGATTTCCCGGGTACTGAGCAGGCAGTGGTCAAGCTCGCGCTGTAAAACCTCGGTGTCGAGGCCCTGGCCGATGAACACCAATTCCTGGCGACAATCACCGACCACGTTGTCCCACTTGGCCATGATGCTCTGGAGCCGGTATTCATCCCGTGGCCATTGCGACGGATCGATAAAGTTCCACCAGTGGCCGACATAGTCCCACTGGAACTGCCCGCCGCTCTGCACCAGCATGCCGGTTTCCAGGTGCCGGCTGGCGAGCCAGAAATAGCCTTTGCTGCGCAACAGCCGTCCGTTGCGCCAGGGCCGCTGGAGAAAGTCGAGCAAGCGCTGTGGGTGAAAGGGTGTCCGCTCACGGTAGACCCAGGATGTCACACCGTAGGTGTCCGCTTCGGAGGCTGGCGCGTCGGTCGCCTCCATTTTCCTCATCCAGCCCGGCGACGCGGCAAGGCTGGGTAAATCAAACAGATGGGTGCCGAGGATGCTCGACAGCGCGACTTGACCGTGGGTCATCGGCAGGATCCGCGCGCCGGGGTTCAGGCCGGCGAGAATGGCGTGCAGTGCCTGGTAACCGGCGTCATCGATCAGGTCCAGTTTGTTGACGAGAATAATGTTGGCGTACTCCACCTGCTCGATCAGAAGGTCGGCCAGATGGCGCTCCGGCGCGTCTTCCATGGCATCCGCACGGGCCACGGTATCCGGCGACTCGAGCAGCGCCTGAAACTGGCTGCCATCGACCACCGTCACCAAGGTGTCCAGGCGTGCCAGTTCGCTGAGGCTGAAGCCTTCGGTGTCAAGGRAGGCGAACGTCTCCGCCACCGGCATCGGCTCGGAGATCCCGGTGGATTCAATGAGCAGGTAGTCGAAACGCTGCTGACGTGCCAGATCACTGATCTGCTCCAGCAAATCGGCGCGCAGTGTGCAGCAAATACAGCCGTTGCTCATCTCGATTAACTCATCGCGACCACGGTGCAGCGACACGTCGCGCTGCACCGCTTCGGCATCGATGTTGACTTCGCTCATATCGTTGACGATGACCGCGACTCTCAGGCCTTCGCGATTGCGCAGGATATGGTTCAGCAGGGTGGTTTTGCCGGCGCCGAGGAAGCCCGAAAGGACCGTCACCGGCAGTCGGCCCGCCTGGGCGCCGTCAATCATGCGTTCACCGCTTTTGCGCTGGGCGCCTTGTCGAGGTAGCTTTCAAAAAGATCGACCACCACGAAACCATCGTCCGCCGCGTCGCCCCAAAGGTCTTTCACACGAAATTCGACGTGGTAGGTCGGCTGATGCGCCGCGCTCACATCGCCATGGCCGATGGCATCCGGGAAGGGCCACTGTTCTGACGTGCGGTGCAGGATCACGCCTTCCTTGCCGCGTACGTAGGCCGGCATGCGGATATGCCCGGCCACATATTCGTCGCGAACGACCACCCGATCGCCCACCTCGAAGGGGGGCCGACCGGTGATCGCCTGGCGACCGCCCGCGTGGGCGGGGTTCGCCAGCTTGAAGTGAGAGCCTAGGGCCTCATCAAGTTCTGCCTGGGTAATCACGCCTGTTTCTACCAGCAGGGTCGCGGTGGCGATGATGTAGCGCTCGTAGTATTGCGTGCCGACATGTTGGCGAACATCCAGGCGTTCGACGGCGTGGCGCACTTCGTCGACGCTGAATTTTTTCAGGTGATCGACGCCGATGAACATCAAGCTGTAGGCCAGGTGTTCCCAGTCCTGCTTGAACACCTGTTTGTAGCTCAGGCTATTGATGGTGTGCTGGACTTTGCCAAAGCCTTGAAAACCGCCGAGATCGTGAAAGCCATCCATTGTGAATACCTCTGAAAAGTGAAAGAAACCCAGCGCCCTGGCTACGCTACCTGCGGCAGCGCCACGCCGATCAGGACGTCCTTGGTGATCAGGGCCCGAAGGGCCTCTTCATCCATGCCCTCACTGCCCTCGGGTCGTACCGGCAGCACCAGATAGCGGCTTTCGGCACTGGTGTCCCACACTTTGATGGTGGCTCCCTCTGGCAGCTCGGTGCCCAGTTCCCGCAGAACGGTGCGCCCTTCGCGGACCAGGCGGGCACGGAATTCGAAGCCCTTGTACCACTCCGGCGGCAGGCCGAGGACGGGCCAGTTGGTGCAGGAGCACAGGCTGCAGACGATCACGTTTTTCAGCGTGGAAGTGTCTTCCAGGGCGACGATGTATTCACCTTGTGGGCCGGTATAGCCGAATTGCGCGCAGGCAGCGGTACCGTCCTTGAGCAGCAGTTCACGAAACTGCGGGTCGACCCAGGCCTTGGCCACCACTCGAGCGCCATTCTCCGGGCTCCAGTCGTGGGCCATGAGTTGGGTCAGCTGTTCGATATAGCCGTCGGGAATCAGCTCCTTTTGCTTGAGCACCTGGAATAGGGCGCGGGCTCGCTCGCCTGGGGTCGAGGTGGTTTTTTCATCGGTGTTCATCAGTTAACTCCTCATCGTTGAGCGTTTAAGCAGCGCCTGGGGTGTTTGTTTTTGTGCGCTGCGCGGGGACCGACCGGTTAATTGTTTTTCCAGTCAACGGACGCTTCGAACGCTGCGGCCGCCTGGTAAATCGTGCCTTCGGCATAGTGCTTGCCCACCAGCATGAGCCCGACCGGCAGGCCGTCCACCAGCCCGCAGGGAATCGACATGGCCGGATGGCCGGTGATGTCCTGGGCTGAGGCGTTGCCGATCATTTCCAGCGCCCGGGCCACGTATTCCGTGATCGAGCAACCGGGTTCCGGATGAGGCTGGGCGATGATCGGCACGGTCGGCATCACCAGCAGGTCGTAGCGCGCCAGCGCCGCGTCGTAACCGGCCCGGGCCATGCGTGTGAGATTCTGCGCCTTGGCGTAGAAACGGCCGTTGTAGTGCTTGATGCCGTATTCACCGACAAACATGCACAGCTTGAGAGACGCGGACAGCTGATCCGCCTGCTCGCGCCACCCGGCTTGCTTGTCCAGCAACGTGAGGTCGTACAGGCCTTTCCAGTTAAAACCGGCGCCATTGCCGTGCATCATCTGCATTGTCAGGCCTTCACAGCCGATGGGGAGCCACAGCGAGCCGGCGATCTTGTGCTCCGGCACGGAGACTTCCTCGACATGCGCGCCGAGCCGCTCCAACTGGGCGATGGCGTTACGCACCGATGCAGTTACGCGCGGGTCCTGGTTGGCCAGCTGGAAACCTTCCTGCAGGATGCCGATCCTGAGCCCTTGCACGCCACGGTCCAGGTAATCGCTGTAGGTGTCGACCCGGGGCGCGGCCTGGCGTGGGTCGAGGCCGTCGGCGCCGGCCATGACTTCCAGCATCAACGCGTTGTCGCGCACGTTGGCCGTGATGGGCCCGGCATGGTCGATGGTCGCTTCGATCGCCATGATCCCGGTGTAGGGCACCAGGCCGTGGGTCGGCTTCATCCCGTAAGTACCGCAGAATGCCGAAGGAATCCGAATGGAGCCGCCCTGATCGCCGCCGACCGCGAGATCCACTTCGCCGGCGGCCACCAGTGCCGCGCTGCCGGAAGAGGAACCACCGGAGGCGAAACCCTGACGATAGGGGTTATGTACCGGTGCGGGGTCAGAGGTGTGACTGCCACCGGACAGGCAGTAGTGCTCGCACGTGGCCTTGCCGAGAATGGTCGCCCCCGCATCCAGTAAGCGCGTGACCACGGTGGCATCGAACGACGGGACGAAACCTTCGAGTGGCGCGGCACCGTTCATCATGGGGACGCCGGCCAGGGCGATATTGTCCTTGAGCGCGACGGTTTTGCCCGCCAGCTTGCCTTGCGGTGCGCCGTTGACTTCGGTGCGGTAATACCAGGCGTTCAAGGGGTTGTGGGCCGCCGAAGGGCGGTAGCCGGAACTGCGCTCGTAACGGACGGGCGGCACGCAATCGGGCAGCTCGTCGATCAGGTCGTAGGCGTCGAAGCTCGACTGCATCAGGGCCAGGTATTCACTGGCTTGTTCACGGCTGAGCTGCATGTGCAGGCCGTTCGCGATGTCCAGTAAGTGTTCAAGGGTGGGACGAACGATTGCCATGGTGGGGCTGTCCTTATCGTGGTGGCCTGGGGTTCAAGATAATCCGTGCCTCTGCGCGGTGGCTTGGTTGAAAAAGACACCGACTTGGTTGAGCCGGACATCCTTGCGCCAGGCGCAGGAAGGGTGTCCGGCGGCTGTCTGCTGGACGGTTGGCTAGAACACGTGCGCGTAACGCAGGTTCATGCGGAAGTCCTCTTTGGCGCCGTTATCCACTGAAAGGTCCTTGCCCAGCTGCAGCTGGAGCTGGTCCTGGGGGGTGACGAATTTGGTGGCTGTCAGGCGGAAGTTGGTGGTGCCCATTTCGTCGTCCTGGTTGACACGCGCGACGCTGGTTTCACCGCCCCAGGTACGCCCGAAGCCGACGCCGAATGCCGTGGTGGGGTCTGGCATGTAACGGCCCATCACCTGGGCAGCGTAGGACACGTCCTGCTTGAGGCGGTCGCCATTGGCGCCGTAATCGGTGTTATCGCCATACCAGGTTGCACCGCCGACCAGGTCCATTGCCCACTTCTCCGTGAAGTGCTTGACGTAGGCGCTCTGCAGCTCGAATTTCCAGCGGTTCTCACCGAGGTTGAGCGCGTCGTTCTTGTCGTAGGTACCGGAAGGGACATACACATAGGGGGCGATACTGAGGGTGTCGCGGGCTTCATTGAGCCGCCACTTGACCGGCGCGGTGAGGATCAAGTCGCCGACGCCCCGGGTACTGCCGAGTGTCGAGGCATCGCCGCCAGTGGAAACGTGCCCGAAGGGCAGGAGGAATTGCGGGTCGATGGTGACCGTTTCACTCAGCGCGTACACATGGAGCAGACGCAGGATGCCGACGTCCGAGCTCAACCTGAAGTCCGAGCTGGCCTTATGGCCATTGGCGTAGGCCGAGTCTGTGGTGGAGTGCTGGTAGTAAATCGCGCCGATGGTAGCGCCGACCGGGTATTGCTCGTAATCGCCAGGGGCCACCTCGCCAGCGTTCGCGTGGAGTACGGGCAACAGCGTGGAGAGTGTCAGCAGACGGATCTTATTCATCTTTTATTCCTTGCACGGCAAGGCCGTGCCACCCGGGCAGGGCGGCAAAACGGCAGAAATTGGGGGGGGGTTAGACGCCGACCAGATTCAGGATGCAGGCGATTGCGCGTCGCGCAGCATTCCGGTCTGCGGGTGACAGTTGATGTACTCGAACACCTGGCTCTTGGCGTCCGACACCGACACTTCGTGGTACAGCCGCAATTTCTTCAGGCCCGCCGCGACACGGAAGAAGGTCACGAAAATTCGCAGATGGGTGGGGTGGGATTCCGCCCAGCGTTCGAGCTTCTCGATCGAGCGCCAGTGACCGATGTTGTAGCTCACGTCGAGGAAGTTGCCGTCCAGGTCGATATTGCGCACGAAGCGGTTGCTGTAGCAGCCCAGGGGTTGGCCGTTGTCACGCAGGAAGTCCATGCCGTCCTGCAGGGTCGGCAGGATCTCGTCGAGGTACAGTGAACGTTCTTCAGCCTYGGCGTCCGCCCAGTCCTGGCCTGAGCGAATCAAGGCGAGGTTGTCATGCCCCATGATCACCACCCGGCCACCCTTGGCGGGATCACCCGCGACCACTTGCAGCTCGCTGGTGGGCATCATCCAGTCTGTCTGGGAGATCGGGAAGCGGTCGCGCATCGAGCCCCAGTAGCCGTGTTCTTCGATTTCACCACTGGTCGTATCCATTACCGCGCCGACGCCGGGCAGGTTGTCCTGGAAGGCGTACAGGGTCTCAAACTGCTCGGCGCGCGGGGCGCTGATTTCACGGAAATAGCCAAGGCCATCACTCAGCCGATCCGACGAAGCCCACCAGTCATTCACCTCCGGTGAACGCAACCAGCGACAGTGGGCCGCCGGGTCTTTCCAATACCCGACGACAATCAGATTGTCGAAGCCGCTGTTGTCGGTGTGGTGGGTCAAGTCGTGGTTCTGCGGGCCATTGGCCAGGCTGAAACTGCCGACGATATGACGCATCGCCTGCAACGCGGCCTCGCGCTGTGCATCGCCTTGATACTGCACGCCGAAGTACCCCATCACTACTTGTTGCAGTTGCTCGTCAGCGCGTGCCACCCACATCGGAAACGGCGGCTGATACTCATCGGGCACGCGGCGGGACAGGGTGCGTGGGCATTTGAGATGTTTGTCGATTGCAGATTCCATCTTGAGCTCCTCGTTTTTTTTTCAGGCAAGCGGTTTGGATTCACGCTTCGGCGGCGGGGTGCGCTTGGCGACCTGCCGTCGATGCAGCAGCTTCATGGCTCCCCATTCAATCAACCAGTAAGCCGACTCCTCAGGCACGAGATCGCGCATGTGCAGAAGCCAGGATGAGTCAGGCAATTGTTTTGAATATTGTCGGTCCATGGGAGGCCTCATCAGCAGGAGGATGAGCTGCTGTGAGGTGAAAATTAGGCTGGACGGCGATAGGCCGCTTTGTTCGTCAGGACAACCGTTTGGTTGTAAAAGACAACGCCGACACACGCGGCGCGGCCATGATCGGCATTGGTGCACCCACGCCGAATACGTCAGGCACTCTGCCTCTAAGTGGGGATTTTGAGGTGTTCTCGCGTCACGTTGGCCGGGCGAAAACCTCGATGGCAGTCACTTCGCAGAGCCCTTCAGGATCGGCATGAATGCGCTTGGCCTGTTAATTGCTGCGATAAAGCCGTTAGAACTTCTCGCGCTCTTACTGCAAGGTTGTACTGAGGTCCGTGGCATGAACCCAAGCACTCAATATTCGACCCTCGCTGTCGCGGCCCCGCGCCGCTTTGATTATTGGAAGGAAGTGGTCTGCCGCCATTGCCTGGCGGCCGATAGCAAACCTTTGTCCCAGAGCAGTTTTGATGGCTCGCTTGCAGTCAATACCGTGGGTGATCTGGACATTTGTTCGCTGTCTGCACCCCTGCATTACTGGGAACGCTCCGAGCAGCATCTGCGCAGTGGTCCTTCCGAAGATTTATGGTTGGGGTTCTCTCGAAATGGCCACGGCCAGATTGAACAAGGCGGCAGAAAAGCCAACCTGGCGGCGGGCAATTTGTTTCTTTATGACGCAACTCAGGCGTTTCGATTCAGCTTCGGTGGCACTGAAAACCACCTGGTGCGCATTCCGCGAGCCTTGCTCGTCGAACGCCTGCCACGTATCGCCGATTACACCGCGATGGTTCTCGACGAGCGGCGTCCGGGAGTCATTCCATTGCGTGAAATGTTGCGTCAGGCCGCGAGTGCGCCGGCATCGTTGCAGGATGAGGCCATCTCGAACCGTTACTCCAGCGCTTTGCTCGACCTCCTTGTCATCAGCCTGGAACTCCAGGACTTGAAGATCAGTCACGATGAGCTGGATCTCTACGGCCGCATCATGAAGTACATTCAACGGCACTTGACCGAGCCGGACTTGTCGATTGAAGTCATCGCGCAGGCCCACAATGTGTCCACCCGCACCGTCACCCGAGCCTTCGCCCGCTACCAGAAGACCCCCGTGGCAGAAATTTGGAAAGAGCGCCTGAATGCCAGCCGTGAAGCGATCGAGCGCGGTCAGGTGCGCAGTGTGTCCCAGGCGGCGCTGGACTTTGGGTTTTCTGACTTCTCCCATTTCAGCCATGCGTTTCGCAAAGCATTTGGCGTTGCGCCCAATACCCTGTTGCATCGAAATTGAGTGATGCCCCGAAGGACAGTGCCCTTGCGCTTGAACGCTCTTCTGTGAAAGCGCAGGGCGTTTCCTGCGGGGCGTTCTGTTTGGACCGGGGGACATGGTGGACACATGTTCGGAGACATAGTGGACAGTTAACGAAGCCGTTTACCTGATATTACGGATCGGGCGTTCATCTCAATTTGTGCAACGCGATGCCTACCCAGTAGACATCGTGCTTGCCGTCCTCCAAGGTCCTGCGCAAGCCCACACGCTCACCGGTAAACGCCCGGGCCCAGCTTGAGCTCCTACCCTCACCAGTTGAGCTCCCCGTTGGCTTGCACTGTTCGCACTTCGTCATCATCGCCGTACTCCAGTTCCGCCGGTACTTCCTGATAGCACAGCTCACTTTGCCGGTACCGGGAGGCAGGAACGTTAAAATCCGGAGCTTGGTGTGGACGTTGGTGATTATAGATTTCCCGCCATTGGTCTGTTACGGTCGACGTATATCTAATACTTTCAATCATGTTCAGACCACTTTGCACGTCAACCACGCCCCCCAGAAAAGGCTGCTGAAGAAACGGGTAGCGTCTCCAAATCCGGCGTCATGCAAGAGTTTTTGAACCGCCGCCTCGGAATGTGGAGGATCAGCACCTTGAAGGATTTTCCCAAGCTTGACCTTCACTTCATCCGGGCTGGCTCCATGCTGCCGCCACCGCTGCCCCCAAGCCGCAAGCAGTAGCGGCTGGCTGGCATAAGCGTATTGATTCCCCGCGACAATCAACGGCGCCCCCGGTTTTAGATGAGCCCGAATGGATCGTAAAATTTGTCGCTTGGTTTCATCTCCATCGAGATGATGGAGTACCCCGATCAAGGTCGCTGCGTCGTATGACTCGTCTGCTGCCAGGTCTTCAACATGCCCAAGATGCATGGCCGTTCTTTCAAGCAAGTTGTTTGCCTCTAATTGCTGCTTTGCAGCCTCCAACATCGGCTCGGACGGATCAACGGCCGTGAAGCGCCAACCCGGCTCAAGCTTGGCCATAGCAACAATTTCCTGCGCCGTACCGCCAGCGCCAACTACAAGTATTTTTGCCGAACGTGCAGTGCCCAGGCTTGCCGCCAGCATGCACGCCGCCAAGTCTTGGCAGGCGTCATATCCTGCTAGCGCAATACGGCTCTGTCGTCCGTACTCATTGGCTCGTGAGGTATCAAATTTTTCTGAGTTGAGAGGGGATGATTTCAAGGCGGTTCTCCATGTCCTGAAATCAAGCTACGCCAGACACAGCAATAATAAAAATTCATTAATTTTATGTGGAGCATTCCTGAAGGGAATGCATACCTCAAAAAATTGCATCGTCGGATCAAGTCCAATGGCTGTTACCCATGTTTTGACTATTCGAGCGTATTGCCTGATGGAGAGATGATCCGGGTCATCCACAGCGATCGGCAGTGCGCGTGGGTCGGGCGCAAGTCAAGGGGGGGGAGGGACGCTTTGGTCTGGTCGTGCGGCGTTGGGAAGGTATGTATGATGACGCATCTATTGTTACCGATGGTCCCCATCCGCCGCTCAGAACCGCCCCGACGAGGCTATTGCAGCGGTGCACTTGTATTAAGGGGTCTATTTTATGGCCTACATGTCGTCCAAGCTCAGTGGTCAGTCGCCCGAAGTGTTTCACTTGGAGACTAGCGACACCAGTGGCTACGCCGTGGATTGGCACGCCCATGACTGTCATATGCTGCTGTTACCACGCCAGGGTGGGCTATTCCTGTCGACCGAAAGCAGCCAGACTTCTCACGTTTCGCCCCGGTTGTTTTCCTTTGTGCCGGCAGACTTTGCACACGCAACCCAAGCGGCTCCGGGGCGGGAGAAACATATGACCTTGTATGTCGATCCCTCTTACATCAAACATCAAGGACAGATGAACGGTTACAGCGGTTTCGCCAAACAGGTAAATCGATCGGGGATCTGGCAAGGAACAGAGACGCTGGAAAGTATCCTGCGCCTGTACGACCAACTGCAAGGCAGTGCATCTGCGGAGGCCTTTCAGCGCCAATTACCCCATCTCAATCATCTGCTCTTCGAGGAGTGCGCGCGGGTTATCGCTTGTCAGCAGACTCAGCCGCAGCCGAGTGAACATCAGCAGCAGGCGACGCTGGTTCGCGACATACAGCGCTATATTCGGGAGAATCTGGAAACAGATTTGGATATTGAGTCGATTGGGCATGAGTTCCACCTGTCACGGCGTCACCTTACTCGTATCTTCAAAGACATTACGGGCGAAACCCTGCTGGATTTCACCAACCGCACCCGAGTGGAAACGGCCGCCCGGCTTGTTTCATGCACTTCACTATCGATCCTCGAAGTCAGCCTCGCGGTAGGCCTGGACTCCCCCTCATACCTTGCTCGACTGTTCAAGCGCCACCTGGGCCTAACCCCAAGCGGGCTACGCAAACCCCGCTAACGATCTGGCCCAAACGGGCGCATGGACGGCCCGATCAAGCGCTTTCGCCAAAATGATGCTGGCCACAATAGACCTCGTCTCCAACATTGAGAGGTCACAATGAACGACGTGGACGTTGTAGAAGTCTTCAAGTCCAGCCAGGGAGGCGAYAAACGGGTATCCATCGCAATCGGTGCCGCCGGGCTTGGCGCTGAGCCGATCATGACGATGGCATGCGCCAATCTGCGACTCATAGCGACCAATAACGGGCCGGGCAGACTGAGTTATTGGCAGGAGCGAAAAGCAAAAGAAGTCATGATGGAAAACCTTGATTGCGGCATTCAGGTTTCGGCCGTAGCCAAGGAGTGTTCCTTGTCACGAAGTCATTTTTCCCGAGCTTTCAAGAATGCTACGGGCCACTCCCCACGTGATTGGCTTCAGCTTGCAAGATTAACCCGAGCGAAAGAATTCCTTGAGCAAACTGATTTTTCTATTTCTCAAGTGGGGTTGGAGTGCGGGTTTGCTGATCAAGCCCATTTCACCCGAATGTTCTCCAGTAAATTCAATATGCCCCCAGGAAAGTGGCGGACACAAAAAAAGTCCCAGCTGTAGGGGTGGATCCCCCCTGGAGAATCCATCAAGGCCACCACACCCGTCCGATTGTCAGTTGGACGGGTGTGGTGGGGGCTGCCATTGATAGCAGGCACTCCTTGTTGGTTTTCGGTCCGCTATTTTTGATGGCTTGAGCAGGTAAAGTCCGAAGGGTCGAACCGATCGGTTGTGTCCATCCGGATACTGCGCAGGCTCACCGTTTCCAGGTGTGACGCGTATAAAGGCTCCGAAAAATAGCTGATCAGGATGGAGCGTCGGCGTGCGCCGATCGAGTTCAGACTGCCCGCATGCACTAAATCGGCATCAAACACCAGGATGTCACCCGCGGAGCCTGAAAGCTGCACGGACCGGGACTCGTCATTGAAGTCGTATGGCGGCGCTTCCTGGTCAGGGCGATGGCTGCCGGGAACGATACGTGTTGCGCCGTTCTCGGGGCCATAATCGTCGAAGTAAGCAATAGCGTTCACAATGTCGCCTGGCCGTTGG
>NZ_JBFTML010000049.1:0-40198 GCF_056396925.1 Pseudomonas sp. 05N433
ATTGGGCTTTGAGTCTTTTGATGATTGCGCCGTCTATGACGCAGGTGAGAAATATCTTTTATTCATCACCGATTCTTTCTCCCCGCTAGTCAACGATCCTCATGTCTTCGGCCAATTGGCAGCCAGCAATGCGGCCCACGTGTCATGAGGGTGGTGACCTCAGGCTCGGCGTATCTGGACATCGACGCGTATGCCTGTTGCATTGCGTACGCCGAGCTGTTGAATCACCAAGGCGTTGATGCTCGGGCCGTCAGTAGCGCCCCGCTCAATGTCAGCATCTCCAGGACCGTGCTTGGATGGCAATCATCTCTGGACGATTATCTGCCGAGAGCGGGTGATGAGTTCGTGTTGGTGGATGTCTCCGACTACCACCATTTCGACCCGATGGTGGTTCTTGAACAGGTGGTGGAAGTCATTGACCATCACCCAGGCTTTGAAAACTATTGGGCGCAGAAGCTCGGACCTGCGGCAGACATCCTGCCGATCGGCGCAGCGGCAACGCTGATTTTTCAGCATTGGGAAGCGGCAGGGCTGTTGCCGCTGATCAGCGAAAAAAGTGCTGCGTTGCTGGCCACGGCAATTCTGGACAATACCCTGAATTTCACAGGGCAGTTGACCACCCAATCGGATATCCGGGCTTATGAAGTCCTCGCACGGCGGGCGAAACTGGAAGCGGACTGGCCCGAGCGGTATTTCTCCGAGTGCCAAGCCACTATCGAGTCAGACCTGATTGGCGCGTTGGCGGTTGATATGAAGCGGCTGAAAGCCGATAGCAACCTGCCGCAGGTTTTCGCGCAGATGGCGGTGTGGGATGCCAGCGCGCTGATCCGAACGCATCGGTCAACGATCGGTCACTGGCTGGCGGGGCAGGGTGGAGACTGGCTGTTGAACGTCATCAGCATCCGCGAGTGCAAAAGCTACTTTCTGGCTGAGCCCTTGGTCAGCCAACAAAAGTTGAGCCATTTGCTGTCGATCGAATGGCAGGCCGGAATGGCTGTGCTTGAGCGCTCGCTGCTACGTAAGGAGTTGTTGAGGTTGGGGTTGGCCGCATCTCCGTTGTAAGTAAACCGCCTCTGGTTTTGTAGATACATCGAAGGGCTGCTTTTGGCTGCGGATTCAACCGGTCGACCGCATGCTCGGATGGACTATACCGCATCGAACCTAACCTCCAGCGATGCTTGTATCCCGTCGAACGTTCGACATTCCCCCCGCGATTTGCAAGGAGGAGATCGAGCGTCCTGTCGTTTTACCAAACGCCCTTTTCCTCAAAGACTCAGGCAGTTAGGCCCCCTGGCCAAATCGCGTATAGCGTGCTCACCCGCTCCTGCCCCAACTCGTAGGCGTAGAACCCTACGCTGACTTCCCGGGGCTTCGCCCGCCACTCTGCCGAGCTCTCGGTCGCAGCATCGTCCACCCTGCGATACGGAAGCGTCACTGAAGGCTTGATGTACCCGTTTCTGGGTCAGATCTCAATCAGCGCCAACAATCCAATTGCCCTTGCGCACGACTGCTGAAGATCGTCAGCAGCTCGCTCAGTGTATGCGGCGGCGGTTCGGCAGTGCGGGTCACTGCGTACAGGGTGATCGGCAGCGCCGGGGCCAGGGGACGAATGGCGGTAGCCCCAGGCGACGCGCCAAGGGCGGTGAAGGGGTCGATCACCGCCAGCCCTGCACCGGATTCGACCATCGCCCTGGCCAGTGAATAGGTTTGCACCGCGATGCTCACCCGTGGCGGCGGCTCTACCGCCTTGAGGTAGCTGTCGAGGCGGGCCGAAAGAGGGTCGGTGCTGGACAACCCGATCAAGGGCGCATCGGCCAGGGCCATCAACGGCAGCGGCTTGCCTTCATCTTCCTGCGGCCAATAACCTGCCGGTGCCAGCGCCACCAACACCCCGCTGGCCAGCGCCTGGGCCTTGAGCGCGGGGTGATCAGGCTGTTGCAGAGTCAGGGCGACATCAATTTCACGCATCAGCAGGTTCTGCATCAGTTCGCGACTGTGGGCGCTGGACAGCTCGCAAGCGATGTCCGGATAACGCTGGGTCCACTCATGAATGGTCGGCGGCAGCAGCGACAGGGCCAGTGCCGGGGTCGCACCGATCCGCAGGCTATGGCCCGGCTCACGGCGCAGGCTTTGCGCCAGGCGTCGCACCCCTTGCAGGCTCTCCGTGACCTTGTCGACCTCGCGCTCCAGCTCCAGCGCTTCGGGCGTGGCCTGCAGTTTACCGCGCACCCGCAGAAACAACGGGAAGCCCAATTGCTGCTCGGCGTGTTGCAGCACCTTGGTCACGGCAGGCTGGGAAACGTGCAGCAGCTGCGCGGCACCGCTGACCGAGCCGGTCTGGCGGATGGCCTGGAAAATCTCGATATGGCGAAGGCGCATGGCAAGTCCATAACCTTTGTTTATGGGTTAGCCATCTTTATTCATTGTTCGACGCCTGTCACCTGGCTCTAACCTCGGGTTCGTCTCAACAACGATTAAGGACTGACATGGCTCAGCATGTATGCATCATCGGCGGTGGCGTCATTGGCCTGGCAACGGCTTACGCACTGGTGCGCGATGGCGTTGACGTGACGCTGGTCGAGGCTCGCGAGTCGCTGGGCAGTGAAACCAGCTTCGCCAACGGCGGCCAGTTGTCCTATCGCTACGTAGCGCCCCTGGCCGACGCCGGTGTGCCATTGCAGGCCATTGGCTGGATGCTGCGCGGTGACTCCCCGCTGAAACTGCGCCCGCGCTTCGATCCTGCGCAGTGGCGGTGGATGGCATCTTTCCTTGGTGCTTGCCGCTCCTCGGTCAACCGCGCCAACGCGGCCCATCTATTGCGCCTCGCGCTGTTGAGCCAGTCCACTTTGCAAACCTGGCGTGAAGAGGATGCCTTGGGCGGATTCCACTGGCGGCGCAACGGCAAGCTGGTGACCTTTCGCCAGGCCAGCAGCTTCGAACATGCCCGCAACAGCCTTGCCGCCCCCCGGCAACAACAGGTGCTGTCGCACGCCGACTGCGCCCGTCTGGACCCGGCGCTGGCGGAGGCGCCCTTTGTCGGCGCCATTTATACCCCGGATGAAGAAGTCGGTGATTGCCACGGCTTTTGCCAGCAACTGGCGGCGCGCTTGCAGGCGTCGGGACGTTGCGAGTTCCGCCTTGGCCAGGCCGTAACCGGAATTCGCCATGCCCATGGCGCGGTGAGTGCGATTGAACTGGGCGACGAAGTGCTGCCGGTGGAGCAGTTGGTCATTGCGGCCGGCCATCGCAGTCCGTTGTTGGCACTGCCCGGAGTCAACCTGCCGCTGTATCCCCTCAAGGGTTATAGCCTGACGGTACCGATCGGCGTCCAGCATCGGGCACCGGACCTGAGCATCACCGACTACGACCGCAAGATCGTCTACGCCCGGATCGGTGAGCAGTTGCGGGTGGCGGCGATGGTCGACATTGTCGGTTTCGATCCGTCGCTGGACCCCAAGCGCCTGGCCCTGATCAAACGCCAGGCGCGCGATACTTTCGCCAATGCCGGCGACTACGACCAGGCCATTGAATGGGCCGGCATGCGTCCGGCGACCCCCAGCGGCGTGCCGCTGCTGGGCGTAACGGCGTATCGCAACTTGTGGCTGAACCTCGGCCATGGCGCGCTGGGCTTCACCCTGGCCTGCGCCAGTGCTCGATTGCTCAGTGAACTGATCGGCCAGCGCCGCCCCTCCATCGACCTGCAGGGTTTTACGCCCCGTGCGGCTTGAACGCTTACTCCTTAAAAGGACCACCCGATGACCATTAACCGTATCCAGCCCAATCCACGCTTGTCCGGTGCCGTGACCTTTGGCGACCTGGTGTTTCTCTCCGGCCAGGTGCCGGGCGACGCCACCGATGCCGGCGGCCAAACTAGCCAAGTACTGGAAAAAATCGACGCATTGTTGGCCGAGGCGGGCAGCGACAAGAATCATCTGCTCAGCGCGACCATTTACCTGAAGGACATCGGCGAAGATTTCGCAGCAATGAATGACGTCTGGTCTGCCTGGTTGTCGCCCGGCCAGGCACCAAGTCGCACCACCTTGCAGGCCGAACTGGCGCGTCCGCAGGTGCGGGTGGAAATAACCGTTATCGCGGCACGGCGCTAAACCAACCCTCACCCACAACGGAGAATAACAATGCAAAAAATCACGTTGATCGGCTGCACCCTGGGCCTGTTGCTAGGTACTCAGGCTCATGCTGACGAAGCATCGCTGGGTCCTACCTTGAGCAAAATTGCCAGCGCCAATAGCATCACCCTGGGCTATCGCGATGCTTCAGTGCCGTTCTCCTACGTGGGCGATCACTCGGGACAACCCATGGGCTACTCGGTAGACCTGGCGAGCAAGATCGTCGAGCGGGTGCAGCAGAAGCTGGTGTTGCCAAACCTCAAGGTGAAGTACAACCTGGTGACATCGCAAACCCGCATTCCGCTGGTGCAGAACGGTACCGTTGACCTGGAGTGTGGCTCGACCGGCGTTACCGCAGAGCGACAAAAGCAGGTGGCGTTTTCCTATGGGTTTATCTATGTCAAAGGTCAATTGCTGACGGCCAATGACAGCGGGATCAAGAGTTTCGCCGATCTGCGCGGCAAGAATGTGGTAACCACCGCCGGCACCACCAACGAACGCTATCTGAAAAGCTACAACGTCGATCACAAGATCGACATGTTCGTGATCAGCGCCAAGGATCACGGTGAAGCCTTCCAGATGTTGCAGTCCGGTCGGGCGGTGGCGTTCTACATGGACGATGCGCTGCTCTACGGCGAACGCGCCAAGGCCCGCGATCCGCACAAGTGGGTGGTGGTCGGGGAAGAGCAGTCGCGGGAAATCTACAGCTGCATGGTACGCAAAGATGATCCGCAGTTCCTCGCGCTGGTGAACTCGTCGCTGGGCGAGCTGTACAGCTCCGGGGAAATCAACGGGATCTACCAGCGCTGGTTCGAACAGCCGATTCCGCCTAAAGGCTTGAACCTGGAGTTCCCGATGACCAGCGAACTCAAGGCCATTATTGCCAAGCCGGTGAGTGATCCGGTGCAGTAGCTTCAGCTGAGCGTCCATCCCCGTAAAGTCGGGTTGAGCAGCCCTATCAAATTGACCTGTTTGGTCGCCTTGGCTGCTTCAAGGCTCTGGAGAATAAAACAGCCTTGAACGTCAGCACCGTTTTAGTCGTCACGGGTCGGCAGTGACCAGCGAGCGTCACTGCCAAAAGTCGTTACTGTGTGAGCGTTACCACCGCAGTAGCGACTAGCCCCCTCACTGGTTAGTCGGAGGCTTTATCCGCCACCAGGGCTTTGGGATTGCTACTCCCCCAAACGGTAGCAAGGTCCACCAGCAATGTCCCACTGAGTTCTTCAAGTTCACTCTGGGTGATCTCACTGTCGCCTTGTTTACCGAAGAGCACCACCTGATCGCCAGCGCGCACAGCAGGGATATCTGTCACGTCCACCATGAGTGTATTCATGGAGACCTTTCCTACCACTGGAGCACGCTGCCCATCTATAAGGACAACGCCTTTATTGGTAAACGCTCGACGATAGCCATCAGAGTAGCCCACTGGAATATTCGCAAGCTTTGAATCACGACTCAGTGTCACTGTTCGGTCATACCCCACTGTATTGCCTTTAGGGTATTGATTAACAGACGCCACATATGACTTGACCTGCATGACCGGTTGGTACTCGGCATGCGAAGGTTCCATCATCCCATACAAAGCGCCTCCGGCACGTACCATGTCCAAATGCGACTCTGGCACTTCTAACGTCGCGTAAGAGTTCGCCGCATGAAGGGAGATTTTACTTCTATCAATTCCGGCGGCCTTTATCAGCCAAGCTGTTTGCTCATTGAAAGCCTTGAGCCCTTGCCGAACATCATCCTTATCCTGCACCGCGAAGTGAGTCATGATTCCGACCAACTCCAGAGGAGCCAAACGATTGATCGCCAAGGCTTCTTGCCGACCTTGTTCAGTGCTCATTTCCAGGCCGTTACGACTCATACCACCTGCGTTCAACGCCAAGTGAACCTTCAGGCGATTCCCATGTTTTTCAGCAATAGCGGCCGTTTCTCGAGCATAATCGAGGCTACTGACTAACTCCTCTATCTTGTACGGCAATGCTCCTTCCACCTCGGCCAACGTCGCTGTACGCACTCGGACAAGCTCCCCCTTGAAGCCACTTTCACGTACAACTCTAGCCTCTTCATTGCTGGCAACGCCTACGCAGGGCACTTCCATTTTCATGACAGATGGCATCAATAACGCGACACCATGACCATAGGCATCCGCCTTGAGGATGGCACAAAGCCGTGATTTATTCGTCAAGGTGCTCTGGAGCGTACGAATATTGTTTTCAAACGCCGCCTGGTTAATTTCAATCCATGCATTACTGGTTGCTACGGCCCGTTCAGACTGACCATTATCCAAAGAAAGCAGCGGTGCAGCCTGAACATACCCATGCCCTATAATCAGGCCTAAAGAAAGGGCAATAACAGTCCGTGTGAAAGGCATCCAATACATCTCCTGATACAGAACGTTGTTGGTGACAACTAACGATTTGACGACATACATGACTTTGCGCAAGCCACTACCCAACTAAGGAAGTGACCTGACTTTATGGGCGGCAGGGTGCTCCACTGATAGCGATAAAAGAAAACTCAGTACAGGGTGAACAACGTTATTGAAACGCTATCCTTGGAGTAACCCTTCYGGTGAAATTTTTGATGACTAGCGAAGTCGCTGGGCGGATATATATTATATTTTTTGTATGGATTTATAGCTGACACTTTCTAACCCTACTTTAACTTGGAGCGTTGGCAGGGTGATACCCAAGGACATATCAAGCAGTTGTATCCATCATGCAACCGCGTTGTCCACCAGCTCCCAGCCCTCAGGCCGTAGCGTGTGCCAATCGCTGACCTGTTGATAGGCATGGCCGATGCGTAGAATCAGCGGTTCGGCGAATGCCCGACCCACAATCTGCATCGAGACCGGCATGCACTTTTCATCGAGCCCGATGGGCAGCGCCACCGAACACAGGTTCAGCAAGTTGGCGAACCGCCCCAACAAGGCCAGTGGCGTGCCATATTCATCGACCTCATCCAACGGCACACTGCCAATAGCGTTGGTCGGGAAAGCGCATGCGTCTATGTTGGTCATGGCCTCCTGCATGGCGTGCCGAGCGGCGCGGCGCTGATTGTGCAACTGGATATACGACGCTGCGTCGATGTCGCGACCACTGAGTACGCGACGTTGAACATGGGGGTCGAAACGCAGATCGTCGCGCTCGAACAAGCTACCCAGGCTGGCATAACCTTCTGCGCTCATCAGCCCACCAGCGATGCGCATGCACTGCTCCAACGACGTGGGTAGCGGTTGTTCGATCAGTTGCATGCCCAACGCGGCCAACTGCTTGAGCCCCAAATCGTAAGCCTTCAGCACCCCGGGAGCGACATGCGCTCGTTCGGCCTGTGGCAACACCCAGATGCGCAAACCGGCTACCGGCTGATTGAGACCGGCRGCGGCGCTGAATACAGGTGCCTGGGCCGAAACCGGATCCAGCGGGTCCGGGCCCAGCAGTGCATCCAACATCCACGCCGCATCTTCAACGGTGTGGGTGATAGGCCCTACCGAATCCAGCGAAGGACACAGTTCGATCAAGCCATGGCGACTGATAAGCCCACGCGTGGTTTTCAGCCCGACCAAGCCGCACATGCCCGCCGGAATCCGCACCGAGCCGCCGGTATCGGTGCCCAACGCAGCGCTCGCCAACCCGCTGGCCACGGCCACTGCCGAGCCGCTGCTTGAGCCACCCGGAGCGTGATGCACGTTACGGTCCCACGGGTTCCACGGCGTGCCCATCACCGCGTTAGTGCCCCAGCCACCGAAAGCGAATTCGACGGTATGGGTCTTGCCAAGAATGATTGCACCGGCACGCTCCAGGCGTTGCACTGCAGTGGCGGTCAACCTCGAAACACGCGGTGCCTGTGCCAATGATCCACCCGTGATGGCCTGGCCATCGATCTCGAACAAGTCCTTGATCGCCAGAGGAATGCCATGTAGCGGTCCCAGGTGTATACCGGACGCACGCTGGCGATCAGCGGCGATGGCCGCGTTCAAAGCACGCGAGGGATAGGCCTCGACATAGGCATTGAGCTGCTCGTCAAAGCGCTTGATGCGCGCCAGTTGCGCACGAACCAGCGCTTCGCTAGTCAGCGATCCAGCCTGCAGCGCCTGCTGCAACTGGGCAATGCTGTGGGAAGTAACTCGATCTATGGTGCTCATATGTTCAACCTCGCACGGTTTTGCGCCCGCGTGAAAAGTGCTTTTCAAGCACACGCGACAGCATTGAAAGAGGGAAAGCGATAACAAAATAGAACAGCCCTACCAGCAGGAAGACATGCATTGGCAGGAAGGTTTCCGAAGCGATGGCTCGCGCCGCCAGCATCAACTCATCGGTGGCGATCAGAGCGCACAACGAGCTGTCCTTGAGGATCGACACGTAGGCGTTAAGYAGTGGCGGCAACATGCCACGAATCGCTTGCGGCAGGATGACGGTGGTAAACGCTTTCAGTGGCGTCAGTCCGATGGCGATGGCGGCTTCGCGCTGGCCGCGATGCAGCGAATCCAGGCCGCCACGGAGGATTTCCGCAACGTAAGCGGCACCCTGCAAACCCAGACCGATGGCCCCGGCCCAATAGCCGGACAACGTCAAACCCAGGCTGGGCAACGCGAAATACAGAGCCAGCAGCAACGCCAGAAGAGGTACAGCGCGCATGCTCTGAATAAAGAACGTTGCCAACCGTTTTAGGATGACACTTGGACTTCTCATCGCGCAGACCAATAACGCCCCCAGCACGACCGCCAGAGCGAACCCCATCAGGGACAATTCGGCAGTGATCCGTGCACCGAGCAATAGGCGAGCGATCCAGTCGCTCCAGTACACCGGGTATTGCTGAAAAAAACTGATCATCGCGCGCTCCCAAAATGACGTTCGAGCCGAATGAATCCCACACCGATCGGTAAAATCATCGCAGCGTAGATGCACATCACAGCCAAATAGATCAGTGAAGTCTGGAAGGTAGAGGTCACCAGATTGCGCGCCAGGAACATTATTTCCGGCACAGCGATGGCCGAGGCGATGGACGTGTCCTTGACCAATTGCGTGACGTAGTTGGCGAACGCAGGCAACGTCACGCGCAGGGCCTGGGGCAAGAGAATGCAGTGCAAAATCTGCATCCGGCTCAGACCGACAGCCAACCCGGCTTCATGCTGACCGACATGCAGCGACTGCAAGCCGCTGCGGAAAATATCGGCCAACACCGCGCTGCCCACCAGACTCAAGCCAACGATGGCGGCCAGCCACGCGGGCAAGTTGATGCCAAGGTAGGAGAGGCCGAAATAGATCAGGAACAGATGCGCCAGCGCGGGAACATTGCGCATCCACTCAATGAAACAGCCGATCACCCCATGCAACACCCGTGACCGACTGAACGTCAGCAACACCGCCAGAACTACCCCTCCGGCACTCGCCAGCAACAAGGTACACAGCGCGATTTCCAGGGCGGTGAGCGCGCCTTTCAACAACAGAGGCAGTAGCCCGAGAAAGACCTCGAAGTTCGCCATCAAGCGCCCTCCATCGCCATGCGCCCAAGAAAACTGCGGGTGCGCTCATGGCTTGGGTTGTCGATTACCTGCGCCGAAGGCCCTTGCTCGACAATGTGTCCGCCGTCCATGAAGATCACCCGATCCGCCACATCCCGAGCGAAGCGCACTTCATGAGTTACCATGATCATGGTGCGGCCCTCTTGCGCCAGCTCGCGAATCACGGCCAGTACTTCACCCACCAGTTCGGGGTCCAGCGCCGAGGTCGGCTCGTCGAACAGGATGACTTTAGGTTGTTGGGCCAACGCGCGGGCGATAGCGACCCGCTGTTGCTGTCCGCCGGATAACTGCTCGGGATAGACCTCGGCCTTGTGCCGCAGATGGACTTTTTCCAACATGGCATCAGCCAGCTCATAGGCCTGCTCGCGCGGCATACCCTGTGCCTTGATCGGCCCCAGTGCGACGTTGTCGCGTACGCTCAAATGTGGCCAGAGGTAGAAGAGCTGGAACACCATCGCGATCTCGCGTCGCTGCGGAGCCATTTCCCGATCACTCATCAGACGTATGCGTTTACCGTCCTTGATCTGCCCGATCAACTCGTCACCCAGCCAGATATCGCCTCGAGTGGGTTTTTCCAGGTAATTGATGCAACGCAGGCAAGTGGACTTTCCCGACCCGCTGGGGCCGATCAATGACAGGGTTTCACCGGCTTTCAACTCCAGGTTGATACCCTTTAGCACCTCCAGATCACCATAACTTTTGTGTAGGTCATGCACTCGCAGCAATGCAGGTTCGGACGGGGTCGACATCTTGGCTAACCTCTTTTTGTTATAGACATGGCGATGAATCGGCACGGGCCATCAGGCCGATTCATCCGCTCAAGCGCTTATTTGCAGCCGGGCAGTTTCCAGTCCGCCGGGCGGTCGACACCCAGCCTCAGGTCCTTGCCTTCCGGCACATACCAGACATCCTGAGTCAGACCGTAGCGGGCACCGATCTTGCGCATTTCACAGCTTTTCCAGAGGGTCTGGATCTGCTCGTTCACGGCAGCCACCAGCTGTGGGCTGGCCCCTTTATTGAAGCCGTACACCACCTGACCCAGACCCGTCAGCAGTGGGAAATTCGGATCGTTGTCGGTGAAAGCGTTGAAGTGCAGGTGCCACTGCTCGTTGCGAAAAATGGCGTATTGCATGACCGGAGGATCGCCAATCACTGCATCGATGCGCCCGGCGAGGAGATCGCGCACCGCGGCATCGGAGGTGTCGTACAACGCTACTTGCAACCCTTCGATCTTGCGCATCTCAGGGATGAACGAAAAACCCGTGATGGTGCCGACCTTCTTGCCCTGCAAGTCTTTGAGGCTGCTCCAGTTGGTCTTGTCGGTCTGGGTGATCCCGTTCTTGAAATAGTGAATCGGGTCGCTCACGGTCATGATCTTCGCGCGCTGTTCGGTCCAGCCCATGGTGCCGGCCATCACATCCACGCGTTTAGCTTGTACTGAGGCGATGGTGCCGGCCCAGTCCATCAAGGCAGGTTTAACCTTCAACCCCAGCTTCTCAGATATTTGTTGAAGGATTTCACCGTCGTAGCCGACCATCCGGCTGTCTTGATAACCGGTCCCCGGCATATCGCCAGTGAACGCGATAGTCAGGCTTCCCGGCTCTACCGTTTCCAGTGCGAGTGCCGGTGCCGAGGCCAGCATGGATACCAGCAGACCCGCATAAATACCGGAAAAACGTTGAACGTTGGGCTTCTTCATCACGTGCTCCTCGATTGCTTTTTTTATGAACAGCATGGTGTTAGGCAGGAGCTCATCGTATGGTGATCAGCGGTATAACTTGTTGGATGGTTTGCATGAATGATTGAACATTTGCGACATTTCGGAGATGTACTGCCCAAGGCCTCCAGCGACAGCCTCGTGGAGGGGCTTGATAATGGTCAGGCACGACATCCGCCAAGCCGACGCGGCGCCACCGAGTTGTCTATTGGTATTGTTTTGTGGCCGCGCTTCCCCTTGCTGTCACTCTCAGGGCTGACCGATGCGTTGCGACATGCTGCCGATACGGGGGATCAGAGCCGCCCGATACGATGCCAATGGAAAGTACTCGGTACCCCTGGGCAAAGAGTCATATCCAGTTGCGGACTGGATGTACCTATCGACAGTGAACTCACCCATCCTCATCAATTTGACTACATCGTGGTGATTGGTGGACTGCTTGATTCCCTTGAGGCAGCACCAAAGACTTATCCGGCATTTCTGCATCAGGCGGCAGCCGCTGACGTGCCATTGATCGGTCTATGCACGGGCAGCTTCGTGCTTGCTCGACATGGCCTGATGGAGGGACGTACTGCTTGCGTGCATGCCTACCATTGCGACGACTGGAAACGTCTGTTCCCCAGATTGCGCTTTGTCAGCAACAGTGACTTCCTCATCGACAAGGATCGGATCACCTGCGCAGGCGGTATCTCGGTGATTGAGTTGGCCATCCATCTTATTGGGGTGCATTGCGGCCCGGATCGGGCCGGCAAAGTTGTTCATCAGATGACGGTCGCAAAACGCAGCTCCGGCAGTTTCGTCGACCGGCGCAAGGCACTTGGCTACGCCAGCTCTTCGAACAGGCGCCTGCACGAAGCCGTGATGCTGATGGAAAAGCACATGACCGAGCCCTTGGATATCGACACAATCGCGAACCTTGTCGGTACCAGCAAACGGCAACTGGAGCGGCTGTTTGTCGCTGAAACCAGTAACACTCCGGCCCAATTCTATCGCCACGTTCGACTCAGGTTTGGCCGATGGCTTCTCATCAGCTCGGATCGACATATCGGGGAAATCGCTTTCGAATGCGGGTTCGCCGATGCGCCCCATTTCATTCGACATTTTCAGAACATGTTTGGCATGTCCCCCGGAAAATTGCGAAAAGAGTTGATGCAAAAAGCGACACCCACCCAAGGGGGGAAGTTTTTTTTGTATAGACAGTGAAGCATTGATCGGTCGCGGGGCAGAATGTGAAGACCAAGTTGGAATGAGATTAACGGTTTTTCGACAGGCAGCTTTTGGTTGTGAGTTCTGCCGTTCGTGAAGGGCAGAAATCGGCCAAAAGCAGTCGGTGGACAGACTACGGGCAAATAGATTGTGTCCTGCTACCCTCTTTATCGTAGTCGGGCTTGCCGTCATCCCTATCGCGTTATCTCTCGATAGATCTCGCGCTTACCACGACATGGCATGTCAACTAATGAGAGAGTGTCAGGATAGCGCCATGAAAGTTCGATGCCCTAGCTGCGGTTATATCGCAGACAAGCTTCCGCCAAGCCTTAGGTGTCCTAAATGCGACGATTTTTCCCACGACTGGCTGATTTATGATTGGGAAAGCTTTGCTTCAATGAAGCGTCGACATATTAGATACAACTTATTCATTATTGGCATGACTCTAATTAATTTACTTGTGGCGATCACCTTGAAATCAACAGATGCGTTTCAATGGTTGTTCACCTTGTTGTTTATCCCAGCCATTATCAGTTTGTTTTATTGTCGAAAACAGCTTGATAGTGAATCGGAGTATGAGGGGCATAGAGGCAGAGCTTTACTTTTCTGGCTTTTCGGTTTCGGGGGTATCTAAAGCGGCTAACAAGTCGCATATGGACTCTCCCTACACGTGGTGAGTAATGCCTTCCAACCCTGTCGTCAGTGTGATTGTATCCTTATATCTGGTCGCTGTTGGGCTTGCTCGCCCTGGCCACTCTGGAGTTCGTGCAACTGGAGCCAGTCGCTCATGGAACGTGGCAGGTAGCTGCCAGCAGTGAACGACCGTAAAGGGTCGATTTCTGCCTGTCGCCACCGGCAGCTATAGGTCGAAACCGACCTACCCAAGGTGGAGAAATCAACCCAGGCTTCAGCGAAGCCTTCCCCCACGTTTGCCTTTTTTGAGCGAAATTTCTGGGCAAGGTCTTCGGAAGTTTCCTTCAAGTTGTGGCGGTTTTCGTGAACTGGTGCGCAGTGAGTTCGATCGCTAGGCTTTAGTGGTCACTGAATATCAGTGAGGGGGTGTAGGAACCCTTTAAGCATCGGTAATGCGTTAGCAATCGAAGTCAGATTTGCGGCCGTCAATGTGCGTCCGTAATATCTGTCGCGGCGGCTGTGCGCGGGCACGCTTCGGCGTGGTCGAGTTTCCGATGCTCGGTATTCCTACCCCGCGTATAGCTGCCACCCAAGCCTGTAGGAAGGCTTTTGGCAGCTCCCATTTTCATCGGAAGGTCTCAAATGCCAACACTTCATCCTGATCCACCCTACGAAAAACCAATTCCCCACCCCAAAAACCGCTTCATGGCGTTGACCAGCAACTGCACCGACATGCCCACCCTGTTCGTCGACACCCACGCGCCGCTGGACATTCTGACCGAGGCCGCCAGCTACCGAATTCGCGCCGTCACCCAAGTGCTTGAAAACCTGTCCATGCGTGGTTCAGTCGAGTGCGATTCGATGATCCTCAGCGACTTTGCCTTGCTCTGTGCCATTCCACTGCGCGATGGCTGTGATGTGCTGGATGTGATTGGGCGGCGGTTGCGGGCTCGGTCTTCGGACTAGAGCCGAGTGGTTTTTGTGGCGAGGGAGCTTGCTCCCGCTTGAGTGCGAAGCGGTCGCCAAACCAAGCCCCGCGGTGTAGCTGACAAATCCGGAATGCAGGTTTTGGGGCCGCTCCGCAGCCCAACGGGGGCAAGCCCCCTCGCCACAGGGTGGAGTTGTGGTGGTTGGGGCTGCTGCGCAGCCCAGCGGGAGCAAGCTCCCTCGCCACACAAGAGCAAGATCAAAAGATCGCAACCTTTGGCAGCTCCTGCGCGCCTGTGGGCGCTGCCGAAGGCTGCGATTTTTTTGGTGATCACCGCCGGCCTGAGATCAGTGTCTCTTCGCCGACTGGCACCGCCAGGCTATCAATCACATGCACGCTATACCCCGGCACATTCTTCGCGTGGTGTTTGGCCTGTGAGGCCATTTCCGCTAGCTGGCTCGCGTCGAGTTGTCCGCAGGCCTGTGGATGCAGGTGCACTACGCCGATGGACAGCGACAGCAGCGGGAACTCCTGTCTTACGCCCTGGCGGTTGGGGGCGATGAAGCAGCCGGCTTCGAGGTGTTCGCTGCGGTAGAAGCGTCGGCATTGGCTGTGGAAGTCGTCCAGCAGTTGGTTCAGGCGTTTGCGCCAGTCTTCCGGGCCGAGCACCAGTAGGAAGTCGTCGCCGCCGATATGGCCGACGAAGTCGCGGGATGGGTCGACGCGGTCGTTCAGGCATTGCGCCAGGCACAGTAGGACTTCGTCCCCGCGACCGTAGCCGTAGATGTCGTTGAAGGGTTTGAAGCTGTCGATGTCCACGTAGCAGATCACCGATTCCCGTTCCTGTTGCAGCAGCCGTGTCAGGCATTGCTGGATCGGCACGTTGCCTGGCAGCAGGGTCAGCGGGTTAGCGTAGCGGGCTTGCTGGATTTTCAGTTCGGTAATCAGTTTGAGCACGTCGATCACTCGGCCCAGGCCCAGATAGCCGCCGTTGAGGGTGATGATGAAGTCTTCTTCGATGCGTTGGCGGGCGCGGCTGGTGATCAGGCGGCTGACTTGTTGCAGCGACTGGCTCAGTTCCACGGCGAGGAAGTCATCGCTCATCAAGCGGCTGATGGGTTTGCGGGCGAACAGGTCGGTGGCAAACGGCTTGAGCAGGGCGTCCGAGAGCGAATGACGGTGAACAATGCCGCACGGCCGGCCTTGCTTGTCGAGTACCGCCAGGGAGTTCAGGTTGGCCTGGCGGCGGAAGGCTTCCAGCACGGTGGCGGTCGGGGTGTCGCTGGCCATCGCCGGTTGGTCGTTGAGCAGGGCGCTGAGGTCACTGGCGTCCTCGTTCAGCATCGCTGCGGCGCTGGTTGGTTTGGGCATCAAGGTTCGGGCATCGCGGGGCGGATGCTCCTGGGGCCGGCAGAGCAGATAGCCTTGCACAAGATCGACGCCCATTTCGGTCAGCACGGCGAGTTCTTCTGACAATTCGATGCCTTCGGCGATCACTTTTGCCCGGGACGCCTTGGCGATCTGCAGGATCGAGCCGACGAATTCACGTTTGAGCGCGTCCTGATGAATGCCGTCGATAAAGTGTCGATCGATCTTGACATAATCCGGGCGCAATTCAGACCACAGCCGCAAGCTTGAATAACCCGCGCCCAGATCATCCAGCGCAATCGAAAAACCCATCGCCCGATAGTGATGCAGGGCGGTTTGCAGCAACTGGAAATCGTCGGTCGGGGTCTGTTCGGTGAGTTCGATCACCACCTGGCTCGGCGGTATGCCGAAATCCTGCAGCAGTTGCAGGGTGCGTCCGGGCTGGTGGGCGGCTTCGAGCAGGGATTCCGGGGATACATTGAGGAACAGTTTGCCGGGCAGTTGCTGTTCATTGAAACGTCGGCAAGCGCTTTGTCGGCAAGCGATTTCCAGTTCGCTGAGGCGACCGGCCTGGCGAGCGACCGCGAACAGGGCAATGGGGGAGTGCAGCGGGCTGTTGGAGGGGCCACGGCTGAGGGCTTCGTAGCCGATGATTTGTCGTTCGGAGAGAGAAATGATCGGCTGGAACAGGCTGTGCAAACCGCTTTGAGTCAGTATTGAGCTCAAGGCACTCAGCTGTTCGGTTGTGGTCATGGCGATCTCTGGCGATAAAAAAAGGACTGGGAGCGCAAAGCTCCCAGTCCTTTATTTCACGACAGAATGATGTCTATTTGATGACACTCCGGGGAGCGTCAGCACTAAATTGCCATCATCCTGATTGTAAGCACTTAGTGCTTGGCGACCGCAGTGTTGAGTTTCAAGTAATCCAGCAGAATCCGCCCGGTCTCGCTCAGGTAGGCGTCGTCTTCTGGCTTGGTCTTGTCTGGCTCGGCCGCGATGGCATCTTCGTCTTCTTTCTTCAGCTCTTTGAGCGGCTCTTCACCCTTGGCCTTGCGACGGATGTTTTCCATGGCCAGTTGCTTGGCTTCGATATCGGCGTGTTGTGCACGACGGTCGGCTTCATTGAGGCTGACGGTTTTTTCGGCCATCAGCTTCTGGGCCAGGGCCAGTTTGTCGCGGATGAACACGAACTCCGCGTCTTTGGCCGAGCGCATATCATGCTCGGACTTGAGCTGCGTGATGTACGGTTTGAACGGGTCGACCGCCGGCTTGATGGCCGCACGGATGGTGTCCCACGGCATGGCTTCCGGCAGGGCGCTTTCGCCGATTTCCTTGGTGTCGATGATCGACGGGTAATCGATGTCCGGCAGTACGCCCTGATGCTGGGTGCTCTGGCCGGAAACCCGGTAGAACTTGGCCAGGGTCAGTTTCAGTTCGCCATGGTTCAGCGGCTGAATGGTTTGCACGGTGCCTTTGCCGAAGGTCTGGCCGCCGATGATCAGTGCACGGTGGTAGTCCTGCATCGCACCGGCGAAGATCTCCGACGCCGAGGCGGACAAACGGTTGACCAGCAGCGCCATCGGGCCTTTGTAGAACGCGCCCGGGTTTTCATCTTCCAGTACATCGACCCGGCCGTCGGCGTTACGCACCAGCACGGTCGGACCTTTGTCGATGAACAAGCTGGTCAGTTCGGTGGCTTCCTGCAGGGAACCGCCGCCGTTGTTACGCAGGTCGATGACCACGCCGTCGACCTTGTCTTTCTGCAGTTCGGTCAGCAGCTTCTTGACGTCGCGGGTGGTGCTCTTGTAATCCGGATCGCCGGCACGGAAGGCCTTGAAGTCCAGGTAGAAGGCCGGGATCTCGATGACGCCGAGCTTGTAGTCCTTGCCATCCTGCTTGAGGCTGAGGATCGACTTCTTCACCGCCTGATCTTCAAGCTTCACCGCTTCGCGGGTGATCGGCACGATCTTGCTGGTCTGGTCATTCGGCGCATTGCTGGCCGGAATCACTTCCAGGCGCACCACGGTGCCTTTCGGCCCACGAATCAGTTTGACCACCTCGTCCAGGCGCCAGCCGACCACGTCGACCATCTCTTTGTTGCCCTGGGCCACGCCGATGATCTTGTCGGCCGGAGCGACCTGCTTGGTCTTGTCGGCCGGGCCGGCAGGCACCAGGCGCACGACTTTGACTTGATCGTTATCGCTCTGCAACACGGCGCCAATGCCCTCCAGGGACAGGCTCATGTTGATGTCGAAGTTCTCCGCGTTATCCGGCGACAGATAGTTGGTATGCGGGTCGTACGACATGGCGAAGGTGTTGATGTACGCCTGGAAGATATCTTCCGCGCGGGTCTGGTCCAGACGCACCAGCTGATTCTTGTAACGCTTGGTCAGGGTTTCCTGAATCTGCTTCGGCTCTTTGCCAGAGATCTTCATCCGCAGCACTTCGTCCTTGACGCGTTTGCGCCACAGGTCGTCGAGCTCGGCGGTGGTCTTGAGCCAAGGGGCATCCTTGCGGTCGACCAGCAAGGTTTCCTTGGTGGTGAAGTCGATCTTGTCGACGCCCTTGTTCAGCTCGGCAAGGGCAAAGTCCAGACGCGCCTTGACGCGATCCAGGTAGCGCTTGTAGATGGTGAACCCGGCGTTCAGGTCGCCGCTCTTGAGGAAGTCGTCAAACTGGGTTTTCCATTTGTCGAATTCGGCAATGTCACTGGCCATGAAGTAGCTGCGCGATGGATCCAGCAGCTTGAGGTAGCTGTCGTAGATGATCGCGGAGCGCGCATCGTCGAGCGGCGGCTTGCTGTAATGGTGACGCTTGAGCAATTCGACGACGTTCAGACTGGCGATGACTTCGTCGCGATCGGGCTGAAGCTTGTCCCAGCTGTTGGCTGCGAACGAATTGCTCGACATCGGCAAAAGACCGAGACCAATGACAAGAGCGAGGGCGGTGCTGGGGAAAAAATGCTTCATGCTGATTCGACGCGGGGACAATTGATCACGCATATTAGGCCGTCTTTGAAGTCGCCGGTTCCCACAAGGGCCGGTCGCATAATGCAAGAAAGCCCGGCGCTATAGCTTCGGGCTCAGTCCAGACTCACTATGGAGGCACTGTGAAAGCATTGCAAGGCGTTGAGGGGCGAGTGGAGTGGGTTGAGGAGCCGAGTCCTACGTGCGATGTAGGACAAGTTCGTATCCGAGTGGCGGCAGCGGGACTCAATCGAGCCGATTTGTTACAGAAAGCGGGCCTGTATCCGCCGCCGCCGGGAGCCAGTCAAGCACTGGGTCTTGAGTGTTCGGGGGTGATCAGCGAGGTCGGTCCGGGCTCGTCCTGGCAGGTCGGAGATCGGGTTTGCGCCTTGCTGGCCGGGGGTGGGATGGCCGAAGAGGTAGTTGTCGACGGACGGCATGTGTTGCCGGCTCCCGAAGGATTGTCCCTGGCCGAGGCCGCGGCGTTGCCGGAAGTGTATGCGACCGTCTGGCTGAATTTGTTTCTATTGGCTTCGCTCAAACCGGGTGAGAAAGTTCTTCTGCATGCCGGAGCAAGTGGAATCGGTTCAGCTGCCATTCAGCTGTGCAAGGCGTTTGGTAACCCGTGCTGGGTCAGCGTCGGCTCCGAGGATCGTCTGGCCTACTGTGAAGCGCTGGGTGCCCAGGGTGGAGTGGTGCGCAACAAGGATCTGGACCGCCTGAACGATCTGGGGCCGTTCGATGTGATCCTGGATCCGGTGGGTGGCAACTACGCGGCTTTGAACCTCAAGCTGCTGGCTCGTGATGGCCGTTGGGTGTTGATCGGTTTGATGGGCGGTCGTGAAGCGCAGCTGGATCTGGCGCAGGTGCTGGCCAAGCGCGTGCAACTGCTGGGTTCGACCCTGCGCAATCGCGACGAGCAGTTCAAGGCCGATTTGTTCAGCGATCTCAGCCAGCACGTCTGGCCTCTGTTTGCCGAAGGGCGTTTGAGCCCGCAACTGGCCAGGACGTTTGCGATCGAGGACGCCGAAGCGGCGTTTGCGGAGCTGGCGACCAATCAGGTGTCGGGCAAGCTGGTGCTGGTGATTGACGACAGCCTGACCTGACAACATGAACCTGTGAGTGCCTTTGTGGCGAGGGAGCTTGCTCCCGCTCGGTTGCGAAGCAGCCGCAAAACCTGAAAACCGGTTTTACCTGGCTAGCCACAGTGACTGATTTCAGGGCCGCTTCGCGGCCCAGCGGGAGCAAGCTCCCTCGCCACAGGGGACCCGGATTACTTCCAGATATGGATCGGCCAGCCGGCTTTTTCGGCGTGTTCGAGCAACACCGGATCCGGATTCACCACATGCGGGAAATCCACCTTCAGCAGCAGCGGCAGATCGTTGCGTGAATCGGAATAGAAACTCGCGCCTTCGAGGTTTTCCTCTTCGGCGTCCAGCCATTCCAGCAAGCGGGTGATCTTGCCTTCGCGGTAGGTCAGGGTGCCCACCGTGTTGCCGCTGTACACCCCGTGCGCCACTTCCAGCTCGATGCCGAGAATCTCGTCGATGCCCAGACGGTCGGCAATCGGCTTGACCAAATGCGTGCCTGAGGCCGAGATCACCAGAATCCGGTCGCCGGCCTTGCGGTGGGCGGCGATGGCTTTGGTGGCGTCGCTGAAGATGATTGGCTCGATAAAATCTTCCACCCAAGGTGCCACCAAGTGCTCGAGCTCTTGCGGCGTGCGACCGATCAACGGCTCCAGGCTGAAGGCCATGTAGTCTTCCATCGCCAAGTGGCCCCTGCCGTAGGCATCCATCAATTCCTTGTCACGACGCAGGAAGGATTCGCCATCGACCCAGCCGAGGCGGGCCATCTGTTCGCTCCATAGCGAGGCGCAGTCGCCGTGGATCAGGGTTTCGTCCAGATCAAAAATTGCCAGGGCCATCAGTACGGTTCTCTCTTCAACATCAGCAAGGTCATCAGGCTACCTCACACAGGGCTGTCGGATCGATGGAAAGTGCCAGGCGCTGACCATCGGGATGCAGATCGGACGCCGAGCGGTTCAGCACATCCACCACCAATTCCACCCCCCGAGCTTCCACCCGATAGCGAATCACGTTGCCCAACAGGCTGTGGCTGCGCACCTGCGCGTCGAGTTCGCCGTTCAGGCTCAGCTCGATGGCCTCCGGGCGAATCGCGATGCGGTGGGTGATCGGCCGCTGCAACAATTTGCTGGCACTGTCGGCGTCCAGCAGGTTGTAGTTGCCGATGAAGCCTGCGGCGAACACGTCGACGGGCGCGGTGTAGAGGGTTTCGGCATCGCCACTCTGTACGATCTTTCCCTGATTCATCAGGAAGATTCGGTCAGACATGGTCAGGGCTTCTTCCTGATCGTGCGTGACGAAGATCGTGGTCAGGCCGAGTTCGCGCTGGATCTGACGGATCTGTTCGCGCAAGTGCTTGCGAATCCGCGCATCGAGCGCCGACAGCGGCTCATCCAGCAACAACAGGCGAGGCCGGGTCACCAACGAGCGAGCGAGGGCGACACGCTGGCACTGGCCACCGGACAGTTGATGCGGGTAGCGTGCGGCGAAGTCATTGAGCTCTACCAGTCTCAGCACTTCGGCGATGCGTTTTTGGCTGTCGTCGGCGTTGACCTTCTGCATGCGCAAACCGAAGGCGATGTTCTGCTCCACGGTCATGTTCGGGAACAGCGCATAACTCTGGAACACCATGCCGATTCCGCGTTTCTGCGGGCTCAGTGGGACGAGGTCGTGACCCTCCAGCAGAATCTGGCCACCGTCCACCGAGGTCAGGCCGGCGATGCAGCGCAGCAGCGTGGACTTGCCGCAACCGGACGGGCCGAGCAGGGTGACGAATTCGCCTTTCCTGATTTCGCAGTTGATGTCGCTGAAGACGGTGGTGCCTGAGTAATCTTTCTGAAGATGTTGGACGCTTACATAGCTCATTCGCTTTTGTCCTTGTTCAAGATATTGGCCACCCAGGTCAGAACCAGCACAAAGAAGAAGTAGGAAATCACCAGCGCGCTGGTGAAGTGGCCGCTGCTGTTGCGCATGTTGTTGAGGTAGACCTGCAGGGTTTCGTAGCGGGTGCCGACGAGGATGTTGGCGAACACGAACTCACCGAACAGGAACGAGAAGGACAGCAGCAACGCGACCATCAGCCCCTTGCGCAGGTTCGGCAACACCACCAGGAAGGCTGCTTGCCAAGTGCTGGCGCCGAGCAGTTGCGCGGCGTCCATCAGGTCGCGCAGGTTGATCGCTTGCAGGTTGTTGGTGATCGCCCGGTACATGAACGGCAGCGCCACGGTGAAGTAGCAACCGATCAGAATCCACGGCGTACCCACCATCGCGAACGGCCCCGAACCGTAGAGCTGCAACAGCCCCACCGACGACACCACCGGCGGCACCGCGAAGGGCAGCAGGATCAGGATGTTCATCAGCGCGTCGAGCTTAGGGAAGTGGTAATGCACCACGAACAGCAGTGGCAGGATCAGCACCACCGACAGAATCAGCGAGCCGATACAAACCAGCAACGACTGACCGAATGCGTCGAGAAAGCGCGGATCACTCCACAGCTGGATGTACCACTTGAAGGTAAAGCCGCTGGGCATAATCGTCGCCGACCAACTGCTGGCGATCGAGTAGATCAAGGTTCCGAGCAGCGGCAATAACAGAATGGCAAACAGCAAATACACGATGACCCGGTGGTAGACACCGACGGGCCCCAGTTCAGCGCGAGACATGGTAGCTCCTCTTCAACAGCAGCTGATGCACGATGGTCACCAGGGTCATCAACGCCACCAGCACCACGGCCAAGGCGCTGGCGAGGTTCGGGTCGAGGGAAATGTCGCCGGACACCATCGCCGCGATACGGATCGGCAACACGTTGAAGTTGCCGGTGGTCAGCGCGTAGACCGTGGCGTAGGCGCCAAGGGCGTTGGCCAGCAGAATCACGAATGTGCCCAGCAGTGCCGGGGTCAGCACCGGCAGACCGATGTGTCGCCAGAATTGCCAGCCGTTGGCCCCGAGCAAGGCGGCGGACTCACGCCAGTCTTCGCGCAGGGCATCGAAGGCCGGGTAGAGCAACAGCACGCCCAGGGGAATCTGGAAGTAGGTGTAGAGAATGATCAGCCCGGTTTTCGAGTACAGGTTGAAATCCTGAATGATTCCGGTCTGTTTCAGCATGATGGTGAAGGTGCCGTTGAACCCCAGCAAGATGATGAACGCGAAGGCCAGGGGCACACCGGCGAAGTTGCTGGTCATGTTAGCGAAGGCATTCACGAAGTTGCGCAGTTTCGAGTCGACCCGGCGCAGGGAGTAGGCGCCGAGTACGGCAATGACGATGCCGAATACGCTGGACCAGAAACTGATCTCAAGGCTGTATTGGATCGCCTGCAAATAGAACTTCGAATTGAATATTTTGCTGAAGTTGGCCAGGCCCCAACCGAACTCTTCCGATTGCAGGCTGTTGATCATCACCCAGAGCAGCGGGGCGATCTCGAACACGAAGAAGAAAATCGCGAAGGGCACCAGGCACAGAGCGGCCAGCCATTTACCGCGGGTCATGGCATTCACTTGAGCAGCTCCCGGCACACAGGTTTGTCGTGGGGCACGCCCAGCAGTTCGCAGACGGTGCCGCACAGTTCGGTTTGTTTCGGTGCAGCGCCTTGGTTGAAGCTGAAGGCGTCGCCGAGGACGAACAGCGGCACTTCGCGTTCTTCAGGCAGCAGGCCGTTGTGCGAGCGGTCGTTGTTCATGCCGTGGTCGGCAGTCACCAGCACTTGGTATCCGGCGTCGAGCCAGCCTTGCAGGTAGTCGGCGAGGATGACGTCCGCCGAGCGGGCGCTGTTGCGGTATTGCGGGGTGTCGAGGCCGTGCTTGTGCCCGGCGTCGTCGATGTTCATGGGGTGGACCAACAGAAAGTTCGGCGCGTGGCGCAGGCGCAGGTTTTCCGCGTCGGCGAACAGGTGCGAGTCCGGGTAGTGGTCGTTCCAGTAGAAGTGACCGTGCTGGATCGGCAGTTTCGGGTCGTCGGTGTGACGGTCCCGGGCAGCCACGAACGGCGAACGGTTATACAACTCGCTGACCCAGTGATAGGCCGCGGCGGCGGTTTTCAGGCCGGCGTCGGTGGCGTAATGGTAGATGCTGCGCTGGTTGGACAGGCGTGAGACGTTGTTGTGAACGATGCCGCTGTCGATCGGCGCAACGCCGGTCAGGATGCATTCGTAAAGCGGTCGGGACAGAGCCGGCAGTGCACATTCCAGTTTGTAGAGCGCCGCGCGTCCTGCGCCAACGTAAGCCTGCAGATGCCCCATGGCGTGGCGCGCGACTTCGTAATTGAGGCCGTCGAGCACGACAAGGATGACGTTGTGCTTCATGGGGGGGACTCCGCAAAAACAGATGATTCAAGTACGCAACAAATCCCTTGTGGGAGCGGGCTTGTGTGGCGAGGGGGCTTGTCGGACCGCCGCATCGCCCCGTTGGGCCGCGCAGCGGACCCAGTATCTACGAGCGCTGCGCACTCGAACGGGGGCAAGCCCCCTCGCCACAGGCCCGCTCCCCCATTTGGATCTCCATCAGATATCCAAATGGGGGATCTACAGGTTTACGGCATATTGATGATGACTTCTTCCTGCCACTTCTGCGGCAGCGACTTGGAGGTCTTTTCCCACGCGTCGGCGTCTTTGATCGGCGTGACCTTTTTGTACTGCTCGTTAGGCAGCAGTTTGGCCTTGACCTCTTCCGGCAGAGTCAAATGCTCGGCGCGAATTGGACGGGCGTTGCCTTTTGCCAGGTTGATCTGGCCAGCGTCGCTGAAGATGTATTCGCGGGCCAGTTTGGCGGCGTTCGGGTGCTTGGCGTATTTGTTGATGATGGTGGTGTAGCCGGAAATCACCGAGCCATCGGATGGAATCAGCACGGTGTAGTCATCCGGATTCGCCATCTTGGCCTTGTAGCTCAGGCCGTTGAAGTCCCAGACCACGCCGACTTCGATTTCACCCTTTTCCATGGTGGCGATCGTCGGGTTGGCCATGGACAGGCGGCCTTGCTTGGCGATGTCTGCGAACAGCAACAGGGCTGGCTGAATGTTTTTCTCGTCACCGCCATTGGCGAGGGCGGCGGCCAGTACGCCGTTGGCGGCCTGGGCTGCGGTGCTTACGTCACCGATGGAGACTTTGTACTTGCCGCTCTTGAGGTCGGCCCATTTGGTCGGTGCTTCGGAACCGTGCAGCAGCTTTTTATTGATGATGAACGCGATGGAGCCGGTGTAGGCCAGTGCCCAGTTACCGTCCTTGTCCTTGGCCCAGTCCGGAACCTGTGCCCAAGTACTTGGCTTGTAAGGTTGCACCACGCCCTGCTTGACCGCGATCGGGCCGAAGGCGGCACCGACGTCGCCGATGTCGGCTGTGGCGTTGTCTTTTTCGGCAGCGAACTTGGCGATTTCCTGGGCCGAGCTCATGTCGGTGTCGATGTGTTTCAGGCCGTATTTCTTGGCCAGGTCTTCCCAAGTGCCTTTCCAGTTGGCCCAGTCATCGGGCATGCCGACGCTGTTGACGGCGCCTTCCGCTTTCGCAGCGGCTTCGAGTGTTTTYAGATCGGTATCCGCCGCCATGGCGGCAGTGCACAGGGCAATGGTCGAGCCTAACAGTGATGCCAGGAAAAACTGTTTCATCCGAAGCTCCTTTGGGCGTTTTCAACGCTGCGATTGCGGTTGTGTTGGTCTAGGTCAGCAATACCTGAGCCAATTTAGGCGTCCTGGATGACATTTTGATGTCGACGACCGGTCGGCCTGAATTTCCTGCGCTCGGATACGCGGGGTGCGAGATAAGCGTAGACCATGGCTAAAGGGCTGATATGAAAGGGACTTGGCCATGAAATTGCAGGTGTCTGAAGCAACCGTTCGGCGGCTTTGTCATCTGTCAGTCATCTGCAGTGCCTAGGCTTGCAGGCAATTGATGGAGCCCGGTTTCAATCGCGGTTCTGCCCTGAATCAGTGCTGGTCTAGTCCAGATAGGTAACGTTGATGCGCATCGAGACAACCAAAGCGGTGACAGCGATCGGGCAGGTTCTGCAAGAACAGCTCGACCACGGGCTGTTGGCGCCCGGGAGCAAGTTGCCGGCCGAGCGCAAGCTCAGTGAGTTGTTCGGTACCACGCGGATTACCGTGCGTGAGGCGTTGTTGCAGTTGGAGGCCCAGGGCCAGATTTATCGCGAGGAGCGGCGCGGCTGGTTCGTGTCGCCACCACGGCTGGCTTATAACCTGATGCAACGCAGCCACTTTCACGCGATGGTCAGCGCCCAGGGGCGGGTGCCGTCCACCGAGGTGATTTCCGCGCGTTTGCAACCGGCGTCAGCGGCGGTATGTGCCTGGCTCCAGTTGCCGGCGCTGTCGAGCGTGATCCAGATCTGCCGCTCGCGACGGATTGACGGGCGATTGGTGCTGTATGTGGAGCACTACCTGAACCCGCAGTATTTTCCGGGGATCCTGGATTTCGATCTGAATCAGTCGATGACCGAACTGTATGCGCGGCATTACGACTTGCACTACGGGCGGGTGCGCTTCGAGATCGTACCGACCGCGCTGTCGGTGGACGCCGCGGCGGCTTTACGGGTATCGGTGGGCAGCCCGGGGTTGCGGATTGCCCGGGTCAACTACGATCAGCACCAGCGGCTGATCGATTGTGACCTGGAGTTTTGGCGCCATGATGCGATTCATGTCGGGGTGGATGTGGTTTGAATCCCACCTACGCAGATTGTTCGCCACCGGGGGTGATCACCTGAATGCTCATGCGCGGTGTCGCCAGATCCAGCCCGGCCTCATCCAGATGCCGCTTCAGCGATAAATTGAATGCCCGGGACACTTCCCACTGCTTGATCGGCGCGGTCTTGAAGCGGGCGCGAAGAATCGCATTGCCTGACTCGAAACTTTCGACCCCCTGGATCTCCAGCGGCGACCAGATGTTGCGCCGTTGCAGCGGGTCGGTGCGCATTTTCTGGCCGACGTCGCGCATCAGCTTGATCGCCTCGTCGATGTCCATGTTCGAGGGCACCGCCACCCGGAAGATCGCGTAGCCGAACTCCCGGGAGTAGTTCTTGATGCTTTTGATTTCGCTGAACGGAATGGTGTGGACGATGCCGTCGATGTCCCGCAGGCGCACGGTGCGGATGGTCAGGCCTTCGACCGTGCCCAGGTGGCCGCCGACGTCCACGTAGTCGTCGATGGCCAGGGAGTCTTCGATGATGATGAACAGCCCGGTGATCAAGTCGGCCACCAGCGATTGCGCGCCGAAACCGATGGCCAGGCCGATGACGCCGGCACCGGCCAGCAGCGGCGTGACGTTCATGCCCATGTTCGCCAGGGCGACGATCAGCGCAATGATGAAAATCGCCACGAACAGCACGTTGCGGATCAGCGGCATCATCGTCTGCGCGCGGGCATTGGCTAGGCCTTTGCGCGAGCGGGTTAGGGCGTGGTGCACGGCGGTGTCGCTGAGAATCCAGATCAGCCAGGCAAAAATCAGCGTGCCGCCGAGGCTGAACAGTTTGACGCTGACTTCATGGCCTTCGCCTTCGGTGAAGCGAATCAGCGACATGCCCCAGACCCGCAGGCCGAGTTCGATGAACGCCAGCCATACCAGCAGATGGGCGAGGGTGTAGAAGAAGCTTTTCAGGCGATCCGAATACAGCGCATGGCGCTTGGGGCCGCGTTGTGGCTTGAGTGCATGACGGCGCACCAGCCCGTTGATGACCATGCACAACACCAGCAGCACGGTGCAGATCAGCGACTGACGCAGCGCGGTGCTGGTGTCGCCGGCAGAGACGAAGGTGGCGAACAGTGAGATGCCCACCAGCACCAGCGCCGGCAGATACCAGAACGTCCCGAGGATTTCGATCGTGTCGCTCAAGGCGCGGCGGGTCAGGCGCCGAGACAGCGGCTGGTTGCGGATCAGGTGCGCGATGGGCCGGCGGAAACGCAGAATGAAAAAACCTGTGAAGATCGCCGCCAGTACATTGGCGAACGTCGCCGCCGTATGGGCCAGATGTTCACCGAGGCTGGCGATCAGGCGCGGGTCGTTCAGGGCTTCACCGAAGGCGGCGAAACTGCCGATCAGCCACAACGGGCGGAAGGCCTGATGCCGCAGGATGTACAGGGCGCGATGACGATGCGGGCCATCGAGCAGGGAAAACGCGATGACGCAGATCGCCGAGAAACAGGTACCGACCACCAGCGCATAAGCCAGCACCATGGCCAGGCTTTTGCCCAGTGACGAGGGCAGGGCGTAGGTCATGTAAACCGTCATGACCAGGGCGATCATCCACGGCCCGAGTTTGCGCAAGGCAAAGCGCAGCATGTCCAGGGCCTTGGGGTGTTGCGGCAGTTCTTCGGTGAGGCCGAAGCGCATGCGCACCCGGTGGCCGAGCCAGATCAGGGCGGCGGCCAGCAGGCTCCAGACCATCAGGATCATGGCGAAGGCAAAGATGATGGGCAGCCATTCATTGGCCGGCAGCATGAGTGCCACCAGTTCATCCTTGGCCAGGTTGACTTCTTCGGACCAGCGAGTGAGGGGGCTGTCGGCGCCGGAAAATTGCTTTTCGAAACTGGCCAGGGTGCCGCCGATCAGGCCCAGCACGCCTTCTTCTGTGGTGGGTTGGGCTTTTTTGCTGACGTCGCGCAGCTTTTTCAGGTCCGCCAGGAGTTTGGTCCGTTGCTGATCGTTTTCCAGCGACTTGATGACTTCGTCCAGCGACTGTCCCAGTGGAGCTTGCGCTTCGGGCTGGGTTTTTGCCGAGCCGCTGAGCAGCCCCGGCAAGCCGGCCGCCTGGGCAGGCGTCAGCGGCAGCAGCGTCATCAGGCAGACAAGGAACAAACAGGGCAGGGCAAAAAGACGAGCGAACACTAGGCGGTCAACCTCGGATGAGCGAATCGGCCGAGTGTACGAGCCCGTCAAAATCAATGCGAGCCGGGCGCGAGGATTTATTCGTTGAGTTTGGCGAGGATCTTGTAGATCACGGTGGCGAGGATCATCAGCATGCCGACCCACATCGCGAACACACCGGCGTTCTTGTCGCGAAAGTTGAAACCGATGGCCAACATGATCATCCCGGAAAGAATCGGGATCAGCATGGCGTGAAACGAAGACATCGAGATCATGGTGACAGCCTTGTCGGAGGGGTTACTGCAAGTCTAGGCGGCTTTCGGGCGGGCGTTGGTGATGTGTGGCAGGAATGGATCGCAAGATCATTGTGGCGAGGGAGCTTGCTCCCGTTGGGCTGCGAAGCAGCCCCAAAACAAAGCAACATCGGCTAATCAGCCAGACCGAGTTTGCCAAGTTACGACTGCTTCGCAGCCGAGCGGGAGCAAGCTCCCTCGCCACAAAAGTTGCCTTTTAATTACAAGGGTTATGGCAACTCGCGGCAGGCGTAGAACGCGCTCAGCACTTTGACCAGGTGTGCCAGGTCATGGCTACCGCACAGCTCGCGGATCGAGTGCATGGCGAATGTCGGCAGGCCGATGTCCACGGTGCGCACGCCCAGGTGGCTGGCGGTGATCGGGCCGATGGTCGAGCCGCAGCCCATGTCGCTGCGCACCACGAAGCTCTGCACCGGTACTTCTTCGGCCATGCACAAATGACGGAAGAACCCGGCGGTTTCGCTGTTGGTGGCGTAGCGCTGGTTGCTGTTGACCTTGATTACCGGGCCGGCATTGAGTTTCGGGCCGTGGTTGGCGTCGTGCTTGTCGGCGTAGTTCGGGTGCACGCCGTGGGCGTTGTCGGCCGAGACCAGCAGGGATTTCTGAATGGTCCGTACGAATTCATCCCCTTCGGGCAACAGGCGACGCAGGGTTTGCTCAAGCATCGGACCGTCAGCGCCACAGGCCGAGCAGGAACCGACTTCTTCGTGATCGTTGCAGACCAGCACGCAGGTTTCGTCGGTTTCAGTCGTCAGCAATGCTTGCAGGCCGGCGTAGCACGACAACAGGTTGTCCAGGCGGGCGCCCGCGATGAAATCGCCATGCAGTCCAATGACCGCGGCGCTTTGGGTGTCGTAGAAGCTCAGCTCGTAATCGAGCACCACATCGGCATTCAGGCCATGTTCGCGGGCCAGCTGATCGGTGAGCACGGCGCGGAAGTCCACGCGTTCGTCACCGGCGAATTGCGCGAGAATCGGCGGCAGTTCGGTCTGGGCATTGATCGCCCAGCCCATGTTGGCTTCACGGTTGAGGTGAATGGCCAGGTTCGGAATGATTGCAACGGGAGCCTTGAAGTCGATCAACTGGCTCTCGACCTTACCATCGCGACGGAAGGTCACGCGGCCGGCCAACGACAGATCGCGGTCGAACCACGGCGCCAGCAGTGCACCGCCATAGACTTCGACGCCCAATTGCCAGAAGCCCTGGCGTTGCAGTTCCGGCTGGGGTTTGACCCGCAGGCACGGGCTGTCGGTGTGCGCGCCGACCAGGCGAATGCCGCCATGCAGGGGCGAATGACGGCCCATTTTGAACGCGACGATCGAAGAGTCGTTACGGGTGACGTAGTAACGGCCATTGGCTTCGGTGGTCCATGGTTCGCGCTCGTCGAGGCGCACAAAACCGGCCGCTTCCAGGCGTTGGACAAGGCTGGCGGTGGCATGGAACGGGGTAGGGGAGGCCTTGAGGAAGTCGATCAGGCCTTGGTTCAACTCTTCGCGCATAAGAAGCTCCAGACAGCAGTGGCGCCAGTTTAACGTATTGAAAGCGCAAAGTGCGGCGGGCCTGATGTTGGCGGCGCGTGAGATTTAATGTGGCGAGGGAGCTTGCTCCCGCTCGGCGGCGCAGCGGCCGCAAATCCTGCTTGCGCAGTGTGCCCGACAGAATACGGTCGCTGGTTTTGGGAGTGCTCCGCACTCCAGCGGGAGCAAGCTCCCTCGCCACAACAGCTCCCTCGACACCGAAGCCTGGGCACCGCCGTTAGAACGGCGCCGGGCACTCGAAGCGCAGGCGTTCGCCGCTTTGCGGATGAGTGAAGCTCAGCATGCTCGCGTGCAGGCACAGGCGTGGCCAGGCAGCCAGGGCTTGCGGATGGGCATAGAGCCCGTCACCCAGCAGCGGGTGGCCGATGGAGAGCATGTGCACGCGCAACTGGTGAGAACGGCCGGTGATTGGCGTCAGCTCGACGCGGCACCAGTCGCCACAACGCTCCAGTACACGCCAGAAAGTCAGGGCGTGCTTGCCGAATTCGTGGTCCACCACATGCCGTGGCTTGGTCGGCGGATCGTAGCGCAGGGGCAAATCGATGCTGCCACTGTCCAGTTCCGGTTGTCCCCAGCACAGGGCGGTGTAGGCCTTTTCGGTTTCGCGGTCGTGAAATTGCCGAGACAGCTCGCGATGAGTGTCCGGGTCACGGGCCAGCAGAATGATGCCGGAGGTTTCCCAGTCCAGCCGATGGACAATTCGCGCTTCCGGGTAGCCGTATTCTTGCAGGCGCGTAATCAGGCAGTCCTTGTTGTCATCAGCCCGTCCGGGGACGGAGAGCAACAGGGTCGGTTTATCCACCACCAGTACGGCGGCGTCCTGATAGATGATGCGGATGTTGGACAACGGCATTAAAACAGCCTCGTAACAAACGCCAACGGCGACTCAGGCCCCCTCCAGTCATGGAAGGGCCCTGAGCCGCCGTGGCTCCCGCCGGATCGACTCAGCGATCGGGCAGGGTGATATTGAGTTCCAGAATCGAGCAGCTGCCCTGGTTTTCCAGAGCGACGTGCACGTCATCGGACCCGATATTGACGTACTTGCGGATCACTTCCACCAGTTCCTTCTGCAAGGCTGGCAAGTAGTCCGGCGTACTGCGTTGGCCGCGTTCATGCGCCACGATGATCTGTAGACGCTCTTTCGCTACCGAGGCGGTACTGGGCTTTTTGTTGGCACGAAAGAAGTCAAAAAGGTTCATTACCTACCTCCAAAAAGTCGCTCGAAGAATCCCTTCTTCTCGACATCGAGGAAACGATGGTCCACGGTCTTGCCCAACAGACGATCGACAGCATCGCTGTACGCCTGGCCGGCGTCGCTCTGGTCGTCGAGAATCACCGGCACGCCCTGGTTGGAGGCCTTGAGGACGGCTTGCGATTCCGGAATCACGCCCAGCAGGGTCACCGCGAGGATTTCCTTGACGTCTTCGACGCCGAGCATTTCGCCGTTGACGACGCGCGTAGGGTTGTAGCGGGTCAGCAACAGGTGTTCCTTGATCGGGTCTTCGCCGTTTTCGGCGCGACGGGACTTGCTGGCCAGCAGGCCAAGCATGCGGTCCGAGTCACGTACGGAGGAGACTTCCGGGTTGGTCACGACGATCGCTTCGTCAGCGAAGTACATGGCCAGGTGGGCACCTTTCTCGATACCGGCCGGGGAGTCGCAGACCACGAATTCGAAGTCTTCTTTCAACTGCATCAGGACTTTTTCTACGCCTTCCTGGGTCAGCGCGTCTTTATCGCGGGTCTGACTGGCGGCCAGCACGTAGAGGTTTTCCAGGCGCTTGTCTTTGATCAGGGCCTGTTGCAGGTTGGCTTCGCCGTTCACCACGTTGACGAAGTCATACACCACGCGGCGCTCGCAACCCATGATCAGGTCGAGGTTACGCAAGCCGACGTCGAAGTCGACGATAACTGTTTTGTGACCACGCAGAGCGAGGCCGGTACCGATAGCGGCGCTGGTGGTGGTCTTACCCACACCACCCTTGCCGGATGTAACCACGAGAATCTTGGCCAAGGTGTTTTACCCCTAAGGAAAAAGGACGTTTAGCCCCTGAAAAACATCTCTTGAAAAACTACTGCAGTCGGACAGCCTTGGCTGGAATCCGGTTTTGAGCGGTATCTACCCCCGGTAAACACTGCTTTTAGCCTTTTTCCTACTTCGTTTGAGCCGGTTTCGCTACGTTTTAGAGATGCTTGGAAAATGCGGCAGTATCCGTTAAAGCCGAATGATGTTCAACACGTCACCCGACAGGCTGACTTGTACTCCGGCGCCCCACAATGGATCGCGGCGCAGGTCCTCGGAAACCTTGTAGTGACCGGCGATGGAGACCAGTTCAGCGGTCATTTGCTGACAGAAAATCCTGGCTTTCGTATCACCTTTGACACCGGCCAGCACACGACCGCGCATTGCGCCGTATACATGGATGTTGCCGTCGGCGAGAAGTTCCGCCCCCGGGCTGACCGACGAAATCACCACCAGATCGCTGCCCTGGGCATAAATCTGCTGGCCACCACGTACTGGCGACGTGATGATTTTCGTCGGTTTGATGGTCGGCTCCGGTGGTTTTTCCGGTTTTTTCGCTACGACGCCTTCGAGCGGGTCGAGCGGGCGTTCCCGCGCGCCGGACGGCGGCAGCACTGGCAGATCCACCGCAATGGCGGCGGCGATGTCTTCAATGCGGCTGGCACGGATCGCCAGGGTGCGCAGGCCATGCTGGCGGCAGATGCGCATCAATCCCGGCAGGTCGACCGAGCCTTCGCTGGCCGGGAGTTTGTCCAGGGCCAGTACCAGCGGCGCGTTACTGAAGAAGTTGGGCGCCTGGGCGACCTTGGCGGCCAGTTGCCGATCAAGGTTCTCGAGGTCGTTACGGGCCAGTTCCAGCACCGTAATGGCCAGCATGCTGCCCTTCAACTGGAACACGGGATCTTGGTCTAGCGGTTCGGTTTGGCTCATGGTCGGCATACAACGGCTTGTCACTAAAAGTGCCGAGACTTATAACGAGAACGCCCGCAGGCCGCAAGCCGGGTCGAACGATGTAGAATGCGCGGCCATTAACTTTCCGGAACCTTTAATGGAACGCCCGCGATTTCGAACAGCATTTCTTTCTCCGCGTTTCTGGCCGCTGTGGTGTGGCCTGGGGCTGTTGTGGCTGATTGTGCAGTTGCCGTATCCGGCGTTACTGGCGATCGGTCGCGCCCTGGGCGCATTGATGTACCGAGTGGCCGGCGACCGACGGCGCATTGCCAAGCGCAATCTTGAGCTGTGTTTCCCTGAAAAATTCGCTGCCGAGCGCAAACGYCTGCTCAAGGAAAACTTCGCGTCCACCGGCATCGCCTTCTTCGAGATGGCCATGAGCTGGTGGTGGTCGCGCAAGCGTCTGGCGAAACTGGCCCATGTCGAAGGCCTGGAGTATTTGAAACAGGCTCAGGCGCAAGGCAAGGGCGTGATTCTGATGGCTGTGCACTTCACTACGCTGGAGATCGGCGCAGCGTTGCTCGGTCAGCAACACACCATCGATGGCATGTACCGCGAACACAAGAATCCGCTGTTCGACTTCATCCAGCGCCGAGGCCGCGAGCGGCATAACCTCGACTCGCTGGCGGTGGAGCGCGACGACGTGCGTGGCATGCTCAAACTGCTGCGCGCAGGGAGAGCGATCTGGTACGCACCGGATCAGGACTATGGCGCCAAGCAAAGTATCTTCGTGCCGCTGTTCGGGATTCAGGCGGCGACTGTCACCGCCACCAGCAAATTCGCACGCTTGGGCAAAGCGCTGGTAGTGCCGTTCACCCAGGAGCGCCTGGCTGACGGCAGCGGTTATCGACTGGTGATTCATGCCCCGCTCGAAGGCTTTCCCGGCGAGACGGAAGAGGCCGATTGCATTCGGATCAACCAATGGGTGGAGGGTGCGTTGCGCGAATGTCCGGAGCAATATCTCTGGGCGCATCGCCGCTTCAAGAGCCGCCCACCGGGCGAGCCGAAACTGTACGCCAAACGCGGTTGAGTCACCGATCCCTTTAAGCACCATGGAGTGTTGCAATGAGTCCTGCTGAACCGGTTACAGGGTTGATTCTTTCCGGCGGTGGGGCTCGTGCGGCCTATCAAGTAGGCGTGCTGGCAGCGATTGCCGAGCTGCTGCCGATGGGGGCGACGAATCCGTTTCCGGTGATCGTCGGCACCTCGGCCGGTGCGATCAATGCGGTCAGCCTGGCCAGTGGGGCGATGGATTTTCGGAGTGCGATCGAGCGTCTGACGGCCTTCTGGCAAGGTTTTCGCAGCCATCTGGTATTACGCAGCGATTGGCCGGGGGTGATTCATCAGGCCGCCCGTTTTGTCAGTCACAACCTGATGGGCATTGGCTCGCCGGTGCCGGTGGCCCTGCTTAACAGTTCGCCGCTGCGCCGCTTGCTTAATCACAAACTGCACATGCCCGGGATTGCTGAAGCGATTGCGCAAAAGCAATTGCGGGCCGTAGCGGTTACAGCGTTCGGCTACGAGTCCGGCCAGGCCGTCACGTTTTATCAGGGCGGCGGCACCATCGAATCCTGGTTGCGCCATCGGCGAGTCGGCGTGCCGACCCAACTGACTGTCGACCATCTGCTCGCCAGTTCCGCGATTCCATTGCTGTTCGCACCGGTAAAAATCGGCGAAGAATATTTCGGCGATGGCGCGGTGCGTCAATCGGCACCGATCAGCCCGGCCCTGCACCTGGGCGCCAGTCGCGTGCTGGTGGTGGGCGTCAGCGGCAACCCGCGCGGGATCGATCCGCAACAGCCGCTGCAACGTGCCTACACCGGTCAGCAGCCGACCCTGGCGCAAGTCGGTGGGCACCTGCTCAACAGTACGTTCATTGACAGCCTGGAAAGTGACATCGAGTTGTTGCAGCGTCTGAACCAGTTCAGCCATCTGCTGCCCGATGGCATCTCGAGTCGTGCATTGGGAGCGGCGCCAGTGGATGTGTTGGTGATTTCACCGAGTCAGCCGATCGATGAAATTGCCGCGCGGCATCGCCAGGAACTGCCGGCAGCCTTGCGTCTGTTTTTACGCGGGCCGGGGGCGACCAAGACCAGCGGGGCAGGGGTGCTGAGTTATCTGCTGTTCGAGGCGGGGTATTGCAGCGAATTGATTGATCTGGGGCGGCGCGATGCGTTGGCCAAGCGCGATGAGCTGTGCCGGTTTCTGGGGTTGGTGGAGCCTGCGGTTCCGGCTTGAGGTTTGTGGTGTGGCAATCGCGGGCAAGCCTTGCCCGCGAAGCTTTTACGATCAGAAGTGGAACTTCACCAGCAAGCTCGTGTTGCTCTGATCGGTCTTGAAGTACTGACTGTCCCTGATCCCGTACTTGTCCGACCAATAGTCGTACTCGACACCCACATACAACTGCTTCTCGCCAATGTTCAGCGCTTTGCCCAAGTCGTATTTGATCTGCGGGTTGAAGTGCAGGTTGGCGTGGTAGGTGCCTTTGCTGTTCTTGTCGTTGTCGACCACCCAGTCCATGAAGCCATCGATCAGGATGTTCGAATCGCCCACCGGAATGGTGTAGGACCAGACCGGGGTGATCTGCCAGACGTTGTCACCCGGGCGGCTGCCTTCGGTGTGACGCTGGTAGAAGTTCAGCTGGAAGTAGTCGAAACCAGGAATCGCCAGGTCGAAACCCGGACCGATCAGGTAAGACTCGGTATCGCCTTCACCGAACTCGTACGTCATGGCCAGCAGCACGTCCTTGACCGGGCCGAACTCCAGTTTCTGGTCGAAGATTTTGCCAAACGACAAGCGCGGGCTGATTTCGCCGTAGTAGGTGTTCGAACCGACGCCGGGGTCGTCCTTGCCGTTGTAGAAAATCTTGTCGACGAACATGAAGTTGTCGCCGTATTTCCATGCATCGGCGTGCTCGAAAGTGACCGTTTGCTGAATGCGCGGGTTGACCTGGAAGTCCTTGCCATAGAGGTAGGTCAGGCTGTTGTTCTGCCATTGCAGCAAGTCGCCGGCCATGGCCTGGCCCCCGGCCAGCAAGGATCCCGCGAGCATCAGACTGGTGCACGTACGTTTCATTCGGTTGCTCCCAAAAAGTAGGTGGTTCCACGTTATTTTTCTAAGGTCGGCGCTCTGGTGTGGCGCCTTTTCTTGCTGCTGTAAAAAATCATCCATTCGGTCAGCTTTGGTGCTGTTAGCAAGAGCTGAGCCAAGGCTTTCAAAAAGCCAAAAAATGCCCGTTCGGCTGTTCTAAAACAGTCGATTGAGCGTCTTTTCGGGAAGCCTTGATACTGCCCGGAGCCGGGGTAAGTTGGCTTTCCGGTCAGGAATTAAATCCGGGCTTTTTTTTAGACCGGATTCGGGCGGCCGCGGAGAATACTGACTCCTTGGCCAGGTCTCAAGTGCCCCGCAACAGAGCACTGGCGACAGGTGTGGGGCATTGCTGAACGACAGACTTGTCTGGGTACGAATCATCTGTTGCTCCCTCTTGTTTTTATTGTTTGAGGTGCAGGCAGCCACCCCTGTGGGAACTCGCCACAGGGTGTGTGCTTTGTACTGTGTCAGTGCGTGTGGGCGTGGCAGTCGTTGACGGCTGCGCGTTCGTGACCGCCGAGGATGTTGAACAACAGGTTCAATGCCAGGGCGCTAAGCGTGGCCATGGCGATGCCGCTGTGGGTGATCGGGCTCATCCACATCGGCAGATGGGCGAAGAATTCCGGGCGCACCACCGGGATCAGCCCCATGCCGATACTCACCGCCACCAGCAACTGGTTGCGCCGGTCACCGATGTCGGCCTCCTGGAGAATCTTGATCCCGGTGGCGGCGACCATGCCGAACATCGCAATCGCCGCGCCGCCGAGTACCGCCGGAGGTATCGATGCCACCAGGAACGCGGCTTTGGGCAGCAGGCTCAGCACGATCAGTAAGCCACCGGCGACGATGGTCACCGAGCGGCAACGTACGCCGGTCATTTGTACCAGGCCGATGTTCTGAGCGAATGAGGAGTGGGTGAAGGTGTTGAAGAAACCGGCGAAAAACGAAGCACCGGCATCGCACAGCAAGCCGCGACGCAGCATCCGCGGCGTGACGTCCTGGCCGGTGATTTTGCCCAGCGCGAGGAACATCCCGGTGGACTCGACGAAGATGATTACCACCACCAGGCACATGGACAGAATCGGTGCGAGCTCGAATTTCGGCATGCCGAAATGCAGCGGGGTGACGATTTGCAGCCACGGCGCCTGGTCCATGCCGCTGAGGTCGACCATGCCGATCACGCCGCAAATCGCGTAACCCAGGCACATGCCGATCAGCACCGAGATGTTGACCCAGAATCCGCGCATGAAGCGGTGGACCAGCAGAATGGTGGCCAACACCAGTGCGGCGATGGCCAGGTAGACAGGCGAACCGAATTGGGCTGCGCCAGCACCGCCACCGGCCCAGTTCACGGCTACGGGGAACAGCGATAAACCGATCGAGGTGATGACAGTGCCGGTCACCAGCGGCGGGAAGAAGCGCACGACCTTGGACATGAACGGTGCGATGAGCATGCCGAAGAAACCGGCGGCAATGGTCGCGCCGAAAATCCCTTGCAGGCCGATGCCGGGCATGCCGGCCATGGCCACCATGCTGCCGACCGCGGCGAAACTGGCGCCCATCATCACCGGCATGCGGATGCCCATCGGGCCGATGCCCAGCGACTGGACGATGGTGGCAATGCCGGCTACCAGCAGGTCGGCGTTGATCAGGAAGGCGATTTCTTCACGGTTCAGGCCGGCGGCCTGCCCGATGATCAGCGGCACTGCAATGGCGCCGCCGTACATCAGCAGAACGTGTTGCAGACCGACCAGAATCAGTTGCACAAGGGGTAAACGTTGAATGGCGGGTGCGTCGGGGATGCGCGCTTCGGATAGCTCGGACATGCAACACCTCGGATCTTTTTTATTCTTGTGATTTTTGTATCAGGGGGACCGCAGTGCGGCCGTTCGCGGGCAAGCCTCGCTCCTACAGGGATTGTGTTGACCTTGTAGGAGCGAGCGGGCGGCGATCCGACTTGCCCGCGAAGCTTTTCAACGATTAATGGGTCGGAGCTCCCTGAACAATCCACGCGCCGATCAGGTCACGTTCCTGCTGGGTCATCTGGGTGATGTTGCCCAGTGGCATGATCTGGCTGGTGACCGCTTGAGCCTGGATGCGGGCAGCGTTTTGGCGGATCTGTTCTGGCGTATCGAACATCACGCCGGCCGGTGCGGCACTGAACAGCGGGCTGGTGGGTTTGGCCGAGTGACAGACCGCACAACGTTCCTGAATGACGCTGTGAACCTTGTCGAACGTCGGGCCCTGATTCGAGGCTTGGGCCGGTGCAGCGGCAGGCGCATCAGGTTTCGCCGCTTCAGGTTTGGCACCACCGCCGAGGGCGGTTTCCGGCAGCGGCTGGTACTCGATGGTCCCAGGAGCCTTGGCCACTTCAGGTGCGCTGGACATCGGCGCCGGGCCGGTCACGTAGGCCAGGCAAATCATGCCGACCGCCGCAACGGGCAGGGTCCAGGCGAATTTGTGGCTGTCGTGACGGGTGTTGAAGTAGTGACGCACCAACACCGCCAGCACCGCGATCCCGGCCAGGATCAGCCAGTTGTATTGGCTGCCGTAGGTGCTCGGGAAGTGGTTGCTGATCATGATGAACAGCACCGGCAAGGTGAAGTAGTTGTTGTGCCGCGAACGCAGCAAACCTTTGGCCGGCAGCGCCGGATCGGGCGTGCGGTTTTCGGCGATCGCCGCCACCAGTGCGCGCTGGGCCGGCATGATGATGCGGAACACGTTGCCGACCATGATGGTGCCGATGATCGCGCCGACGTGCAGGTACGCGCCACGACCGCTGAACACTTTGCTGAAACCGTAGGCGGCGCCGATGATCAGCACGAACAGAATAAAGCCGAGCAGGGCAGGGCGTTTGCCCAGGGCCGAGTCGCAGAGGAAGGAGTAGATGAACCAGCTGATGAACAACGAGCCGAGGCCGATGGCCACGCCTTCAGGGCCGCTCAGGGTGCTGCCCGGTGCCAGCAGGTACAGCGTCGGGTTGGAGTAGAACACCACGCACAGCAGCGCGATCCCCGACAACCAAGTGAAATAGGCTTCCCATTTGAACCAGTGCAGGTTGTCCGGCATGGTCGGTGGAGCCAGTTTGTATTTTTCCAGGTGGTAGATACCGCCGCCATGGATTGCCCACAAATCGCCCGCCAGGCCGTTTTTCGGGTTGACCCGATTGAGGTTGTTTTCCAGCCAGACGAAATAGAACGACGCGCCGATCCAGGCCACGCCAGTGATCATGTGAACCCAGCGCACGCTCAGGTTCAGCCATTCCAACAGATGTGCTTCCACAGTCTTTACCTCTCGCCTGTCACCCTTGTTGTCGAGTGATCAGACCTTCTCTTATTGGTGGGGGGCGAGGATCAAACACTCATCCTCTTGGAAAAAATGCTCATCGCAGTTATTGCCTGTGCCACTGCGATCAACCACCAGGAAGTCATCCCGCTTTTCGATCGTCAGCACCGGGTGGTGCCAGACGCCGCGATGGTAATTAATGCCCTGCCTGCCGTTGGTGACGAAGGCGCGGACCAAGCCTGATACAGGTGCATCGCCAAGTGGCGCGACCACGATCAGAAAGGGGTTGCCGAGCAGCGGAATGAACGCCTGACTGCCCAGCGGATGGCGCTCCAGCATGCGTACCGTCAGCGGCATGTCCTGCGCGTCGGCGCGGAAGATGCTGATGATCGCCTTGTCCTCTGGCGTGGCGGTTTCCACCGTCGCCAGTTTGTGGAAGCGCATGGTCGAACCGTTGTTGATCATGAAGTGATCGCTGCCGTCGGTTTCGATCACGTCACCGAAAGGGGCGAAGGCTTCTTTGGTCAGCGGTTCAATCGTCAATGTGCGCATGCTGGTCTTCTTAATCTCGAATGTGTTGGGGTACTGCTTTTGTAGGAGCCGGCTTGCTGGCGATGGCGTCAGTGAGGGCGCTATCGCCAGCAA